>JABJJO010000198.1 GCA_018660825.1 Planctomycetaceae bacterium
ATCGAAATTAATCGCGACTACGGCGACGTCCACCACGACGGTTACCACCACCGTCGTCTCTGTCATCACGGCGGTCATCTCGATCTCCACGGCGGTCATCACGATCTCCACGGCTATCATCTCGACCTCCACGGCGGTCATCACGATCTCCACGGCTATCATCACGTCGGCCACGTTCTCGTCGACCACCACCTCGATCACCACCTCGATCACCACCTCGATCACCACCTCGATCACCACCTCGATCACGTCCGCCACCACGGCGATCACCGCCACGGTCTCGTCCACCACTACGTCGGTCACCGCCTCGTTGGTCACCATCGGAATCATTACTATCATCCGACGGTTTTTGACCGCCCCAATCATCTTCTTCGCCGAGCTCTTCTAAAGCCGCGCGACGACTTAACTTAACGCGGTCATGGTCATCAACACCAATACATTTAACTTTCATCGTGTCGCCTTCGCTGACGAGCTTCGATACATCAGAAATAAATTCTGTTGAAATTTCACTGACGTGGCAGAGACCATCGCGTCCAGGCAAGATTTCGACAAATACGCCAAAATCTTTGATGCTCGAAACCGTACCATCATAAATTTTTCCAACCTGAACCGTCGCGGTATAACTTTCAACCAATCGCATGGCTTCGTCAGCCCATTCTGCATTGGTAGAAGCAACTGTTACATTACCTTCATCATCAACTTCGATAACCGTTCCAGTGGATTCCTGAATATGTCGGATATTTTTACCGCCAGGTCCAATCAGCGCACCAATTTTATCTGGGTTGATCTTTGTACGCATTAGACGTGGAGCGTGTTCTGACGGTTCCGGTCGGTGGGTGTGAATAGTATCCATCATGTTTTTCATGATTTCAACTCGAGCAACACGTGCTTGATCCAAAGCATCGCGAATAATTTGCTCGCTGATACCGTCTATTTTAAGGTCAAGCTGAATGCCAGTAATACCTTTTGTCGTACCCGCAACTTTAAAGTCCATGTCTCCGTAATGATCTTCATCACCTTGGATATCGGTTAACAGAATGTTCTGATCACCTTCTTGAACCAAACCGATGGAAATACCAGCAACCGGATTTGAAATAGGTACACCCGCTGCCATCAAACCCAATGTTGTGCCACAAATCGTAGCTTGGCTTGAAGAACCATTGGATTCCGTGATATCAGAGATCACGCGAATCGTGTACGGGAAGGTATCCGGATCCGGCAGTACCGGTTTAATACTTCGTTCAGCCAGCATTCCATGGCCAATATCTCGACGACTGGGCCCGCGGTTGGGCTTAGCTTCGCCGACACTGTATCCCGGAAAGTTATAATCAAGCATGAATTTTTTCGAGTAGTTCTCGGTTAATCCATCAACGCGTTGTTCATCTTTGCCCGTTCCTAGGACGACAGTAATTAAAGCTTGCGTTTCACCGCGTTGGAATACAGCGGAGCCATGAACGCGTGGATAGACATCCACGTAAGACTCAATATTACGCAATTCATTATGTTTTCGTCCGTCTGGGCGGGTACCACCAATGATCAATTCACGCACAACCGCTGATTTCAGTTGACCGAGTGCTTCTTGTAAATCAGATCCGCAAATCGCATCTTCTGCTTCTGCATCAGGAATCATTTCTTCAACAATACGATCTTTCAACGCCGACACAGCTTCTTTACTAGCGATCTTGCCAGGCGTTAGTTGTGCTGTTTTGAAATCGTCGAAATACTTGTCTTTAACTTTATCAAACAACCCATCATCTTCTTTGACGACAAATTCTTGTTTTTCTACTGTGCACAGTGCAACAAATTCGTTTTGCAGTTCACAGATTTCCTTGATGCTTTTGTGGGCAAAAAGAATTGCATCAACCATTTCTTCTTCTGGCATTTCCCGAGCGAAACCTTCAATCATCAAGATTTCATCAGCACTTCCAGAAACGATCATATCTAGATCGCTTTCTTCAAGCTGCTCAATGTTTGGGAAAGTAACCAATTCACCGTCAATACGACCAACGCGTACTGAAGCAATCTGACCTTGAAACGGCAAGGGGGAAATCAACAATCCAGTGGCAATTCCGTTCATGGCCAACACATCAGCATCATTCAAGGCATCGCTTGCAATGACTGTGGATTGACACATTACTTCTTTGTCGTATCCCTTAGGAAACAACGGACGAATGGGACGATCTGTCAAACGTGAAGTCAACGTCTCCTTGGTGGAAGGTCGTCCTTCGCGTTTAATAAATCCACCTGGAAATTTCCCAGCTGCTGCTGTTCGTTCTCGATAGTCGCACATCAACTGAAAGAAATCTAAGCCGGGTCGACCCTTGCCCGATGAAATTGCACTTAGTACAACTGTTTCTCCGTATTGTGCGATAACACAGGCATCTGCCTGCTTGGCGATAAAGCCGGTTTCAAACGAGAGTATCTCGTTTCCAATTTTTCGTTCTACTTTTACCTTACTCATTCCTAATTCTTCTTTCTTCTGCCTACACAAAAATATAGTTTTCTATCTGTCTGTCTTTCCTACAACTCAACAAGTCATCGTTCGCTTGCACAAAGAATGCACAACTGCGGAAACAAGACGTTATATTACAAAAAACATGAACTTCAACACAAACTGCTCTGGCAATATATGGATTCTGCAAAGAAACCAGTGTCCCAGCGAGCAACGAATTTATTTTCGAATGCCGAGTTTACCAATAATATCAAGATATCGTTGTGGATCTAACCGTCTGAGGAAGTCCAACAAGCGTCGGCGATTACTGACCATTGCTAGTAAACCGCGGCGGCAAGCATGATCCTTCTTGTGACCTCGCATGTGCTCAGTCAAATTATTGATACGCGTGGTGAGAATTGCAATTTGTACTTCCGGAGACCCTGTGTCATCCGAAGAATTTTGAAACTCACTAATTAATTCCTGCTTGCGCTCTTTTGTAATTGTCATCTAAGTTTTTCCTTGCTATCACTCTACAAAAATCATTTCGTGAGCATAGCGTGCAATGTTTCGGACCAGTTTTACCCGAGAATCTATAACGCCAATTGCTAGCACCCCAATGGTTGCTAGCTAATGCGTATCAGATTGCTTTCGAAATAATCCAGTACGAAAAGACTTGATACTTGTATATCAGACCCAACACTAATTAAGGATCTGTAATTCGTTGAGTTTAGCAGTAGCTTCGGGATTTGCAAGTGCTGAAAGAGACTGCAAATGCCGATTATTTCCACGTTTATTAGGTGCCATATCTTGGCAAAAACTACGTCAACGGTATTTCACTACTAAGCAAGATACTCTTTTGCACATCGAGATCGTGTTGATAGGAAAAGGGGAATTCCCAGCGATCTTGCAAAACAGCAGCCATTTCCATAAAATCACCGTCATAACGCCCTGCTGACATCGGTAAATCAACAAATTGCGACCCTTTTTCAAATCCGTCACGTGCTTTTTCAAGTGTTAATTCCAATTTCGGCGCCTCCAATGGTCGCAAAACAATCGTTCCTTCACTGCCAACCACTACAAATTGTCGCCTCCGAAAACCATCGACTTCCAGCACAGACGACCGAATGGTTGCGGTGATCTGCGGATAATCAAACACAGCCAACATATTATCCGCTAATTTGTCTTTGCCACTGTAAGTTTTCCGCACATACGGAGTCACTCGATCTGGAGTACCAAAAGCAACATGTAGTTCATCAATCAGATGACAACCAAGTTCAAACATCGTACCTCCGGCATACCGCGCCAGTTGCTGTCGTGTAGTGTCATTCACCTTTTTGCTCATTACTCCATCGACTTCAAAAATATCACCCAACAGCCCTTCCTTAACCGCCTTGAAAACAAACTTAAAGCCCGGATTATATCGATACATATATCCCATTTGCACCAAGCGGTTATTTTGCTTTGCAGTAGCCATCAGTTTTCGAAACCGAGGGTAACTTGACCCAGCAGGTTTGTCCAAGTGAATATGCTTATTTGCATCGACACAAGCCTGCCCAGCAGCGAGCAAATCTTTGACTTCCGTTTCGACGCATACTAATTCCAAACCCGAAACATTTAACAACTCTTCTTGCGTCATCCGTGGTACGTTCTTGTAGGCAGCCGTATCCTTAACCTGTTTCCACCGTTCGCTATCCGGCTCAACAACTCCGACAACGTCATACAACTTAGGATATTTGCGAAGTGTGCCAATCTTACCGCTGGCGTGCGCGTGTTTTGTCCCAATTTGACCGACTCGTACGAGAGGTCCATCTTCTAGGGAATGCGCCACCCCACACATTCCAAGGCCGCCTAATGCCGCAATCGCATTTAAAAATTCTCGCCGATTGTTCATCATTATTTCCCTCACACCAATTCACCACCCCTGAAATCCCAATATGCCTTCACACCGTCACAATCCGCGGAAAGACACTAACTGACGATTTAATATCCAACTGCGATTCCATCTTTACGTGGTTCCGTAGCACCTCGCAAGACGCCATTTTCATGATCAATTAGTATCCCTTGGTATCCACCAAACCCTCCGACACTGCGGCGAACAACATGCCCACGTTTTTCCAATTCTTTGATAACTGAGTCGTCAATTCCCGTTTCAACTTCCATTACCCCAGCACCCTTTGCCGCTTCTCCCCGAGGTGTCGCGCTCCCAACGTGGCGCACACGAGCTAAGTCACCGGCTTGTTGCACATTCATTTTAAAATCGAGTATATTCACTAGGATTTGCACGTGTCCTTGCGGTTGCATGTCGCCTCCCATGACACCATAACAAAATATTGGCTTTCCTTTATGTGTCACCATCGCTGGTATAATCGTATGGAACGGCCGCTTGTGAGGATCCAATCGATTGGCATGTTTCTCATCCAATGAGAACAGCGCCCCTCGATTTTGTATAGCAAAACCTAGTTTCGGTGGAGTCAGTTTCGAACCAAATCCGTAGTAATTGCTCTGTATAAATGAGCAGCAATTCCGGTCTTTATCGACGACTGTAATATAGACCGTGTCACCATGCTGCAATTTAGGATCACCAGCTCGGACACTAAGATTTGCTTGCTGCATGTCAATAAGCGCCCGGCGCTGCTGCGCATATTTCTTGGATATCATTTCCTCGACCGGCACTGGTACGACGTCCAAATCTGCATAGAATTTCGCCCGGTCCGCAAACGCAAGTTTCTTGGCTTCGGTGAACAAATGCAGCCAATCGGCACTGCCCGCACCCATCGATGACACATCATAAGGCTCGATCAAGTTAAGCATTTGCAGAGCAGCAATCCCCTGACCGTTAGGTGGTAATTCCCAAACATCGTAGCCGCGATAGTTTGTAGAAACGGGATCAATCCAATCCGCCCGATGGTCATTAAAATCTCGCAGGGTAAACAGCCCGCCAACTTCATCGCTAAACCGCACTAGTTCTTGAGCCATCGTCCCGCGATAAAACACGTCTGCACCTTGCTCGGCAATCAGTTGATACGAGTCCGCTAGGGCTGGCAAGCGAAACACTTCACCAAACTTGGGTGCCCGCTTTTGATCAACGAGGTACGTTGTTGCGGAACCTGGGTCTTTTCGTAGATCCCCTTCCGCACTTTCCCAATAATGACTGATGACTTGAGTTACGGGAAAACCTTCGCGAGCGGTAGTAATGGATGGCAACAATAGCTGCTTTAATGTGCGACTACCAAATCGCTGCTGTAATGCCTGCCAACCACTAACACAACCAGGTACCGACCAAGTGAGAGGGCCTTTGATTGGAATCTCTTTTAATTCACGCTCCGCATACAGTGATCGTGTCGCCTGATAAGGACTGCGACCGCTAGCGTTCAGTCCATACAATTTTTGTGTCGCGTTATCCCAATAGATACAAAACAAATCACCCCCAATGCCATTACTCATCGGTTCAACCACACCCAACATCGCGTTTACTGCAATCGCTGCATCTGCTGCATTTCCGCCAGATTTCAATATATCCAAACCGGTTTGAGCTGCCAGTGGATGGCTCGTTGCCACCATGCCGTGTAACGCCACCGCTACACTATGACTTTGGTTACTAGGCCGAACCGGCCGGTCATAGCCAGCTTGCTGGGTTTCATCAGCAGCTTGTAATTCCAGCGAAGGCTCAGTCATGACAAGTAAAGCAATTAATGCAAAAAGTAATTTGAAAATTCTCATTCAAAACATAATTATCCAGCGAGTAATTAATAAGTAAGTAATCACACCTAGCTTAACAAAAATGCGGTACCGCAGGGTCCCCCTATGATTTGTATTTTTACATGATTCCGACTATTGAATTTGACAATCCACCCCCTCGTAACGAACAATAGATATAGTAAAACAGACTCTTCTGATTGCTTTTCTTTCTAACCCATCATTCCCCGTTTGCCGCCAAGACTCCACAACGTGAATTCGGACTCTCAACTCGTTCAATCCGCTCAACAAGGTGACCCTACCGCCTTCGGTGACCTAGTCCGACGCAACCAGCAAGCACTGCTGCGCGCCATGCTACCGGTCACTGAGAATCACGAAGAAGCACAAGACATCGTCCAAGAAGCGTTCATTCAAGCTTATCGAAACTTGGATTCTTTCCGGGGTGACTCGGCGTTCTTCACTTGGATCTACCGAATCGCATTCAACCTCGCCAAAGCCCGCCATCGAAAACAACGACCTCTCAGTATCGACACATCTTCCTTGTCGATGCCCACCGCCGAACCATCCGCGGAGCAACAATTTGAGAGTTCCGAATTTCGCATCATCTTGCGTACAGCCATCGCTGAACTTTCGATCAACCACCAACAGGTGATTATTTTGCGTGAACTTGAAGAACTCGATTACGATGAGATCGCTCAACGACTCGATTTGTCCGTCGGTACGGTTCGCAGTCGCCTGCATCGCGCACGCGGGCAACTCAGGGAACTACTGCAACAATGGTTGTAAATCCATCCAAACCGATTTTGAAGCTCACCATTCCTTGTTGACTTGTGACATAAACAGTGCCACCGCGACGAGCAACCGCAGCATCATAAATCTCCCGTACTTGGCGAGGCAAATTGCTGTGCCCCGTGCTAGCCACCACCACCTGCGGTTTTGCCCAATTTGCCATTTGCTTCGGTAAACTATGTTGGCTCCCATGATGCGGTAACATCACAATCTCAAAACCACCTTGCTCTCTCGCAATTAAACGCTGCACCCCTTGTTCTTCAATATCACCTGGCAATAGGACCCGCTGGTTACCAAACCGCAGCTTCAATACCAAACTCGCTTCATTATCACTTTCGTGGCGTTCGCCCCGTTGCGGTGATAACACAGAAATATCACCCGCCAAACCAATCGGCCATTGATCGCCAACTGTGACCGCCTGTACATCGACTTGTTGCCGTTCAAGTTCCGCCCATAACACTCCCACAGCCGTGGTGTTAACCGCTTGTCTGAGTTGCCGTTGCATTCGCGGAGTCGTCCGTACAAACGAAAGCTGGAACCGCTCGGCTAGATATTTAACAGCGTTAAAATGATCCAAATCGGCGTGAGACACATAAATACCGCTTAGCCGGCTATGCCCCCGTTGCCACAGCACATCAGCAATCAACCGACCTGCAGAGTTAGACCTCATTAAACTTCCTGCATCGTACAGCCACACTTCTCCATTGGGATATTCAAGCAAAACTGCGGTGCCATGGCCCACGGCAATAAAGTGCAATCCTAAATGTTCTTGTTCAATACCCTCAGAGGTCAACCCCACTCGTTGTGGGCACCAACCAATGCTCAGCACCACATATAGTGCCACTAATGCAAACCCGGATTTTTGCAAGCGCGGCATCCGCGACCATAACGCTACGCCGCCAAGCATCAAATAAAAACTAATTAACCACCAACGCGTCGGCCCCGCCGCCCACCAAAACCCTATTTCACCCTGAGCAGTCGAGGTTACGATCCAATCCAATAGACTAATGGACCATTGGCACAACCATCCCAGTGCTGTTCCAACGAGCGGCACTGGTTCTAGGAATGCGAGCAATAATGTCAACACAAACGAAGTGATGATTGGTATAGCTAAAATGACATTCAGCACAATCCCGACGACACTGATGATATGGAATCCATGCAGGACTAATGCAATACACACAATCCACATCGCCAATGTATACGCAAACGATGCAGTGACTGCCTCGACAAACCAAAACACGCAGCGAACGGGCCACGGCTGCAACCGCAATATGAAGCGTAACAGTGCACTATTGTCTGTGGTTTGTCGTAGTAACGAACGGCAACCAAATAATGCCGCTGTTGCTAAAAACGAAAGTTGGGTTCCAATTTGAAACAACGACGAGGGATTGTGGGCAAGGATGATGATACCAGCGAGTGCTAAAGTATTCGCGGGAATAACCACACGATACGATAAGTTACAAATACAAAATGTGGAAATCAAGATCGACGCACGCACCACTGGCGGTCTTCCACCTGTTAAAACGGCATACGCCCAGATTATCAATACCGTTGTTGTCAAAACCGTGCCTTTCCACCGCGGAAAAAACCGCAGTGGAAAGGTTAGCACCAATGCCAGCATGCCAACATGCAACCCCGAAATGGCGAATAAATGAATTGTTCCCGTACACATAAACATCTGCATTCTTTGAACGCTTATTTGGTTTCGCTCACCCAACAATATTGCACCGGCTACTGCACAGTTACGCGGGGCCAAACGGCGTTCTAGGTTGTCTAGCATCCATTGGCGAGTTGAGTCGAACACGCGCATGATTGAGAATGTGCCATGCGCATGTTGCAGCTCAATTGCACTTGGGGCGGAGCAATGTGCCTGAAAACAACGACGAGTATCCCAATAAAATTCAGCCGCATCCCATCCTCCCGGGTTCATCCCGTTTTGGTAACGATGAAAACTACCAAACATCTTCACTAAGGCTCCACGTTTAAAATCCTCGCGAAATCGAACGACATCTTCAGCCTGTGAAACCCTACAGTAAACCATCCCTCGGCCACTTGTCGTGATCCATGCCGGTTGGCCATTCACCAACTGGCGGACTCTAGTAATGTGTACCCAAAAATGCATCCGCGGTTTGGAGATACCCGCTGAAAGCACATCCGCCTCAGTCGCCGGCACATACTGCGCAGCACTCATCATCGATCCCTCTACCGCTAATGCCACACCATTGGCCGGCAACTGACGCGAAAACTCGTCGGGAGGCACAACCCACCAATCGAAATGATGTAACAATGCAAAAACAACACAAATAAAAGTCGTCGTGCACACTTTCCGCAGCCACGGTGAGAATCCAATAATCGTTGTGATGCTACAACCAACAACCACAACCCAATAAATCGCAGCGGACTGTGGAACGTACCGATCGATCACGATACCGATAATTGCAGACGCCAAGACGCCAATCAACGGACAAACTTCGCGTTTCAAACATCTCAAGGGGCTCATCAAAACACCTCGTGGACCAAATAGCTTTTACGCTATTACAACCTCACCCCTGACAAACGCCTGACACACCCCTTGATAACGGTCGCGAGATTTACAATGTCACATAATCTTTGCAAACATGATAATTCACGCAATTAGTGGTTACAGTTCCCCAACGGCGGGCGGTTCGCTTTGTTTTATAAAAACGCTATATTAAAGCAGTAATTCAACAACACCAGTTACTCCCGAGAAATCCGACGATGACATTGAAATCCGCTACCCTAAGTCTGACTTGTTTGTTAACACTAGTAGCCAGTACGTCACTTGCCCAAAAAAATACAGATACTGCTACATCCAAAATTAAACGTGTCACTAATCACTTAAAAAGGAAGTATTCCTTGCCAACTCCTCAATACCCAACTGCTAATCGTGACACAACCACTGATAATTATCACGGCACAACGGTCGCAGATCCTTATCGTTGGCTCGAAGCTACGGATGCAGAAAACACGAAACAGTGGGTCACTGCCCAAAATAAAGTCACCTTTGATTACCTAGAGCAAATACCAACTCGACAACCACTAGTCGAACGACTCACAAACCTGTGGAATTACGAGCGATTTGGAAGGCCCCTGCACCGTGGCGATAACTATTTCTTTTCTCACAACAACGGACTACAAAACCAAAGCATCCTCTATGTCACTGCTTCACTAGAAGCAGAACGCCAAGTTCTGATCGATCCTAATCAATGGTCCGGTGAAGGGACCGAGGCTTTGGCTTCATGGATCCCCAGTCCCGATGGAAAACAACTTGCATACGCCGTCGCTAGTGCAGGATCTGACTGGCGGGAATGGTTTGTGCTCGACGTAGCAACCGGCAAACAACATTCCGACCATATCCAATGGTCTAAGTTCTCCGGCGTGTCATGGGCCAAGGACAATTCCGGTTTCTACTACTCCGCCTACGACAAACCCGCAGAGGGTGCGGAGTTCACAGGAACCAATTATTACCAGAAACTGTTTTTTCATACACTCGGGGAATCACAGGATCAAGACAAACTAATCTATGAACGCAGCGACGAAAAGGAATGGGGCTTCGGAGGTTACGTTACGGAAGACGGAAATTATTTGATCATTTCCGTCTGGAAAGGCACACTTCGCAAAAATCAAGTTTTCTATCTCGATTTAAACAACGACAATAATAACATCGTGGAATTGATCAGCGGATTTGATGCGGATTATAGTTTTGTTGGTAACGCTGGGTCGACATTTTGGTTCATTACCGACCTCGATGCCCCCCGCAAGCGTCTCATTAAAATCGACGTCGCTAATCCTGACCGCCAACATTGGGCCAATGTCATCAATCAGACAAAGCATACCTTAGAATCCGTATCGAATGTCGGACAGCGATTTATCGTTCAGTATCTCGAACATGCCCAGAATCGCGTTTACGTATACAGCGAAGTTGGCGAAAAACAGCGGGAGATCGAATTGCCCGATGTCGGTTCAACCGGTGGCTTTGGCGGTCAACGATCTGATGCTGATACCTTTTATACGTTCACTAACTTCGTAACACCTGCCACCATCTACCACTATGACATCGCTGCGGGAGAGTCGACCGTTTATCGCCAACCAAACGTTGATTTCAATCCTCGCGATTACGAAACCAAACAACATTTCGTTACCAGCAAGGATGGAACCAAAGTACCCGTTTTTGTAACCTCGAAACGCAACCTGAAACATGACGGGTCGAACCCAACAATCCTGTACGGTTACGGTGGCTTTGATATTTCACTTACCCCAGGCTTCAGCGTATCGAACCTCGTTTGGATGGAGATGGGCGGGGTGTACGTTGTTGCTAATTTACGCGGTGGCGGCGAATACGGCAGCGAATGGCACGAAGCTGGGATGCTCGACAACAAACAAAACGTATTCGACGACTTTATCTCATGCTCCCAGTGGCTGATCGACCAAAAAATCACCAGCACGCCCAATTTGGCAATTCGCGGTGGCAGCAATGGAGGCTTGCTAGTAGGCGCTTGCATGACACAAAGGCCAGAACTCTTCGGTGCAGCGTTGCCTGCTGTCGGTGTGATGGACATGCTGCGGTACCACAAATTCACCATCGGGTGGGCATGGGTCAACGAATATGGAAGTTCTGGTGATAAACAGCAATTTCAAAACCTCATCAAATACTCGCCCCTACACCACCTCACGGAAAAAACGCGTTACCCGGCAACAATGGTAACAACCGCCGACCACGACGATCGAGTCGTTCCCGGACATAGTTTTAAATTTGCGGCACAATTACAACACGCTCATCGCGGCCAAGAACCTGTGCTAATTCGTATCGAGTCAAGTGCGGGTCACGGTGCAGGTACGCCGACGACGAAACGAATTCAAGCGGCCGCGGACATGTGGGCATTTCTGACCCAAGTTCTTAAATACGACAATTGGAAACTGGAATCTTCAAAATGATGAAACTCGGCCTTATCAATTCCGCTTGGGTGCAAGCCGACAAAGACATCGCTTATGGCCTGCAACAAACAAAAGACATCGGCTTTGATTGCGTTGATATTTTCATTGACCCACTCGATGCCAGCGTCGAAGAACGCCGTTTTATAAAAGCTGAATGCAATCGGCTCGAGTTACCTATCCCATCAATTTGCTGCGTCGCGGTCGGATTGATTGACTTCAACCCAAGCGTCCAGCGATTTCATGTAGACCGAGTGAAACAATACCTGGATCTCGTCTACGAATACGAAGCCGATAATCTGCTACTTGTGCTTGGTGAATATATTTGGCAACAAGAAGTCATCCCTCCGGCAGAACAATGGGCGTTGGCCGTACAACATTGTCGAACGCTCGGCGATTATGCCAAACACCTTGGCATTCAAATCGCCCTCGAACTCGAACCTTTCAAACTTTCACTACTCAACAACGTCGACAACATGGTGCGTTTCATCGACGACTGTAACCATGAATGTGTTAAAGCAAATATCGATATCTCCCATCTTGTGCTGGCGGGTGATTCTGCCGCAGAAATGCTGCGATTAAAAGACAAAGCGATTCATGTACATATCTCCGATTGCGACGGCATAGTTCACGGCGATCTTCCTCCGGGCCGTGGTGTCGTGGATTTCCCGCCGTATCTCGCAGCATTGCGGGAACTGGATATTCAGGGAACTGTCTCGATTGAACTGGAATACTCGCCGGAACCGGATCAAATCGTGCAGTGGGTAACCGAAGCCTATCAGGCGACAGCTCAACTGATGGCGGATGCGGGCCTGCGAACAGCACACACCTAAAGGACAGGGCCGACATGAATCAATCTGCTGTACAATCCGCGCATTTACCTAAATTACCTCAGGACCTGTCACGGCCAATAGGCTGTATCGGTTCGGGGTTTATTATGGCCGATTGTCATCTACCGGCCTATCGCCAAGCGGGGTTCAATCCAGTCGCCATTGCCTCGCGCACGCGAGCGAATGCAGCGGCAGTTGCCGACCGCCATAATCTCATGGCCTATGATTCTTATCTGGCGATGCTCCGTGATGCCGATATCGAAGTCGTGGATGTTGCCGTGCCTCCAGACAGGCAACTGGCAGTCATCCGCGACATCGTGAAACATGGTCATAAAATCAAAGGGATCTTAGCGCAAAAAC
Organism: Planctomycetaceae bacterium; assembly: GCA_018660825.1. Taxonomy (GTDB): domain Bacteria; phylum Planctomycetota; class Planctomycetia; order Pirellulales; family Pirellulaceae; genus UBA721. The sequence goes on from JABJJO010000198.1 coordinate 13,066, forward strand.
CGCTCGGCGTAGATTACCAACAAGCCCGCGAAATCGTTGACCTCTGTGCTCAAGCCAACATCGTTTTAAGTGTTAATCAAAACATGCGGTATGACCAAAGTGTACGAACCTGCAAACACCTGCTCAACGAGGGATTGCTCGGCGAACCAGTGTTTGCGAGTATCGATATGCGAGCGATTCCTCACTGGATGCCTTGGCAAGAACCACTGGGCTGGGTAACTCTTCGCATCATGTCGATTCACCATTTAGACACCATGCGATATTGGCTCGGTGACCCTCAGCGAGTTTTCTGTAGTGTCCGACCAGATCCACGGACCACGTTTGAACACAATGACGGCATCTGTTTGTATATTCTGGAATACGAGTCGGGAGCTCGCGCTAGTTGTTGGGATGACGTCTGGACTGGACCGGCTCGTGAAGGTGCCGCTGCTGACATCGGTATCAAATGGCGACTCGAAGGTACCCAAGGCACAGCCAAAGGAACGATTGGTTGGCCCGAGTATCCCACACCAACACCCAGTACGCTTGACTACACCACCATCACAACCGGTGACCACTGGATACAGCCGCGCTGGGAAAAAGTCTGGTTTCCCGATGCGTTCGTGGGCACGATGGCACAACTACTTGTTGCAATAGAAACCAATACAGAACCCGCAATCAGTGCTCAAGACAATCTAAAAACCATGGCCTTAGTCGAAGCTTGCTATCTCTCTGCTGCCGAACATCGCGCCGTAGAAATCAGTGAGATCCATTCGTGTTAATTCGTGCCCGCGTCTTCAATTTGGTGCACAAACAACTCGTCGTGGCCAAGCGGGCCGTACGTGCTACTGGTAACAAATACAATATAGTCGTCCGTTTCTAATAAACCGTTCGCTCGACCCCACTCTTCAATCTCCGTTCTCAGCGCCACGCCACCATCTAAGGGCATCCCGATCACTGGGATGATACCCCAGAACAAACACAACTGTCGTAGAGTCTGAGCATCACCGCTAACGCCCACTGTGGGTATGAAATCGCGTTGTTTGGCTTTGATTCGTGCCGTGTTCCCGGTCCGAGTGGCTACCACTACTAGCTTCGCATCAAGTCGATCCGCAATTCGAGCTGCACCGAAAACAACCGCTGACGTCACTCGCTGGACACCTTCGGCCATCCTAGGTGCCCCGCTACCAACGCTTTGCTCTAACGTCGACTCGGTATTAACCATAATCCGATTCATCATCTTTACGGACTCAACAGGAAATCCGCCAATCGCCGTTTCACCTGACAGCATACAAGCGTCCGCTCCATCCAAAATCGCGTTAGCCACGTCCGAAGCTTCTGCGCGAGTGGGCCGTGATGAATTCTGCATGCTGTCTAACATCTGAGTCGCGACGATCACGGGCCGCGAGTATTCTTGGCATTTTCGAATAATGTGTTTCTGTACCATCGGAGTTTCAGCGACATCGATCTCTACACCTAAATCACCACGGGCAACCATAATCCCATCTGAAGCAAGGATAATTTCGTCAAGTCGGTCTAACGCTTCTCGCTTTTCAATTTTCGCAATAACCATGGCTTGCGACGCGTGCGAGCGTACGAGTTTTTTTAGGTCAACGATTTCTTCCGGAGAGCGGACAAAACTCAAACTAATAAAATCCGCGCCTAACTCGGCTGCCCAATGAGCATTGTCAAAATCGTCCTCAGTCATCGCCGGTACGCTCAAAGCCACGCCGGGAAGATTCACACCTTGGCGACTGCGAATTACACCACCCTCGATGACCTGACACACCGCTTCATCCTGACTGGCGTCAAGAACTTTTAGCTCCACAACGCCGTCGGCTAACATAATGCGATCACCATCACTAAGCTCGTCAATCAATCGCCCGTAGTTAGTTGTAAACGACGATTCACAAGCAGATGTTTCTTCACGAACGAAACGAATCTCTTCGCCAACTCGACACTCGTACGGATCGTGCACCAATTCACCTAAACGAATTTTGGGACCAGCTAGGTCAACCAGTACTGCTACCGGACGGCGATGGCGGACCGAGCACTCGCGAATTCGCGCGATCGAAGTTTCGTGCTCAGCGCGGACTCCGTGTGCCATATTTAAACGAAAAACATCTACCCCAGCTTCCACTAATTGCTCGATCGCTTCCAAGCTCGAAGAAACAGGACCTAACGTCGCGACAATTTTGGAACGGGTTCCGATAGTGCTTTTCGCTGCTGTTGCCATCATTGCTTTCCGTGTCGATCCTATAACGAATCAAATGTCATGCCGCTACTTGATATTACATATACTGGTTGATTAAATTCTCGACCATTTCTTGTCGTCCGCTCACGTTTGCCGTGATTTCACCTTTTTCTAGCATGTATGCCTCTAGCGATTCAAAATCATGATTATTCGCTTCGATGTCAGCACCCACTCCCGTGTCCCAACTACCATACCGATCCGTAACGATTTGGTCGAGTTTGCCGTCCGCTCGTATCGCCGCCGCAATCCGTAGCCCGCGAGCAAAACAATCAATGCCACCAACATGAGCGTGAAACAAATCAATCGGCTCAAAGCTCTCTCGACGAACCTTTGCATCGAAATTCACACCACCCGACGTCAATCCACCAAACTTCAGTAGCACCAACATGATTTGCGTCGCGACATAGTTGTCCGTCAAGAATTGGTCGGTATCCCAACCTAACAATAAATCGCCGGTATTGGCATCAATCGATCCTAACATGCCCTGAGCTCCGGCATAATCGAGCTCATGCATCATCGTGTGCCCAGCTAGCGTAGCGTGGTTGGTTTCGATATTGAGTTTGAAACGTTCCATCAACCCATAAGATCGGAGGAAATTAATACAGGCAGCCACATCCGAGTCATACTGGTGCTTCGTCGGTTCCTTGGGTTTAGGTTCAATCAAAAATGTGCCGTCGAATCCGATCTTATTCGCGTAATCAACAGCCATATTCATAAACTGTCCCATATGGTCGATTTCACGTTTTAGATCCGTGTTGTACAACGTTTGGTAGCCTTCGCGACCTCCCCAAAAAACATAGTTTTCACCGCCGAGTTCCAATGTCACTTCCAAGCACTTCTTGACTTGAGCGGCTCCATAAGCAAAAGCATCCGCATTGCAACTCGTCGATGCTCCGTGCATGTAACGTGGATTACTGAATAAGTTTGCCGTACCCCACAGTAACTTGATTCCGGTTCGTTGTTGCTCTTCCTTGAGTACCGCACATACCGCATCGAGATTTGCATGCGACTCGGCCAACGTTGCTCCTTCCGGTGCAACATCACGATCGTGGAATGCATAAAACGGTACGCCCAGCTTTTCCATGAACTCGAACGCCACGCGTGCTCGATTACAGGCATTCTCCACACTCTCACTGCCGTCATCCCAGGGGCGAACCATCGTCGGTGCGCCAAAAGGGTCCAAGCCAGTGCCCCGAAACGTGTGCCAGTACACCACGCTCAACCGCAGATGATCCCGCATCGTCTTGCCTTCAATCACTTCCTCCGCGTTGTACCAACGATAGGAAAGAAGGTCCGTCGATTCAGGGCCTTCGTATTGAATTTTTGATATTTGAGGAAACGCACTCATGGGATTCTTTCTATTAGTTGTTATTCTTAAATCTGTCGTGTATTGGGAAGTGTGGAATATTTGGCTTAGTCTATTTTATCGTGGCAAAAGATACAAATCGTGACAACCACGTCGCACATCATTTTTCAAGCTCCGAAACAACACTAACGACTGTACTTAAATGTTTGTCGACCGTTTTCCGTAGTCGCTGTAGTATCTCTGCATTCGACTTATTCAAATTATGTTTTTCCGACGGGTCGTGATCTAAATGATACAACTCAGGAACCTCTGGCGTGATCGGTGTATTTTGACCATATGCATTTTGAGTCATCAAGTGCATTTTCCATGGACCTTGGCGGACAGCCATTAGTTTATAGCCGCGGTAGAAGAACATCGTATCACGCAATCCCTTACCACCTGACAAAACAGGTAGTAAATCATGACTATCCATTTCTCGGTCTGCCGGCATCTCCACTCCGGCTAACACAGAAGCCGTCGCAAAAATATCCATCGTGCTGGCCAACTCAGTCGAGACTTTATTAGCACTAATCACGCCAGGCCACCAAGCAATCGTCGGTTCCCGCATTCCACCTTCCCAAGTACTACCCTTACCGTCGCGCAACAACCCGGCGGAGCCTCCCTGTTCATTGAAAATTAACCAAGGACCGTTATCACTAGTAAAAAACACGATGGTATTCTTAGCCTCAGGTGATTTACGTACAGCATCTAACACTTGCCCTACGCTCCAGTCGATTTCCTCAATCACATCCCCGTAAAGCCCACGACGACTCGTCCCCTTGAAATCATCACTACGGAACAAAGGTACGTGTGGCATACTGTGAGCAAGATACAAAAAGTAGGGACTGCTCGAGTTCTTCTCAATAAACTGAATTGCTTCTTTGGTATAACGTTTAGTAATCGTCGTTTGATCCGCTGGGCGTTCGATGATGGCTTCATCCCGCATCAGCGGTACATTCCAATATTTTACCTGCGGGTTTTGAAACGACTCGCGTCCCTTCGGTGCGTCGTTAATACGATCCATGTCATTGGAATAAGGAATTCCAAAATATGAATCAAATCCATGGCTTGTCGGTAAAAACTGTTTGTGATGTCCTAAGTGCCATTTGCCAACACAAGCCGTCGCGTATCCAACTGACTTCAGTTGTTCAGCGATCGTTACTTCTCCAACAGGCAATCCACCTTTGGAATTTGGAAACAACACCCGCCGTTTATTGCTACACATTCCATTTCTTACTGGAAGTCGCCCAGTCATTAGTGCCGCGCGGCTCGGAGTGCAAACTGGTGCCGCAGAATAGAACTGAGTTAACTTCATTCCCTCAGCGGCCATTCTGTCTAGTTGAGGAGTCTTGATCGTCGGGTGTCCGTAGCAACCCAAGTCACCATAGCCAAGGTCGTCACAGAAAATCACAATAATGTTTGGTTTACTGCCGCGCAGACCTCGATCGACTTCTTCAGCAGAGACCTCGCCAAAGCCAACCATAAACGACAATAGAATCGCAGCGTTAGTTATTTTTGGTGAAACGGTTTTCGCAAACATAGAATTTATCCAACAATATTTTCCAGGGAATCTAATTTCAATTAAGATTTCGTATCCGTTTTTCCGCGCAACATCCAATCGCCCAACCGTGGGCACAGCTGAGAAATTGCAAACAATAGTTTTGCGCTGCGTGGAACGACTAATTCAAGTTTATTCTTTTCACAGGCACGAATGATCTGTTTTGCGAGTCGTTGTGGATCGATCAACTTTAGCCGCACTCCCCCGCCAGGACCGGCCGCGGATGCTGGTAGTGAATTTGAAATATCGTACCGAGCAGTCTCCGATCGATGTTCACGGCGATCGATCGGGCCGGGGCAAACTAACAGTACGCCCACACAATCTCCTGCCAACTCCATACGCAACTGTTGGCTGTAAACAGCCAATGGGTGTTTACCTGCAGGATAGGATCCAATATACATTCCCCCACTCTTGCAAGCCAAAGAACCGATATTAATGAGTTTACCACGAGACTCCAACAGTGACGGTAGAATTGCGTTGGTACACCGTACTGCCGTTAGAAAATTTATCCGCAGTGACTTCTCAAATTCAGCGACGGTCGTGTTGCGAGCCTCGCCCCGGTCACTCTTACCAACATTATTAACCCACACATCGATCTTATCAAAATCCGCATCCAGTAATATCATCAATTCTTGGACCGACTCGTCACATGTAACATCGCATACATACGTGTGGACGCAATTATCAGTTGCGTGTCTTAGATTTTCCAACCGTTCACTATCGCGAGCTACGACGATAACGGTTGCCTGCCGCTCAAGAAATGCCAGTGCCAATTCTTTTCCCAGGCCCGCCGAGCCACCGGTAATGACCACCGTTTTTTGTTGCCACTGGACCATTCGTCAACGTGTTTTCAATAAGGAATTAGGGGATAAGATGCATCTACGAATCTCTGCATTTTATCTGACATCCGCTCCTACGAACAGCCTGTACCACAGAACGATGGCTACCCAAACAACAACCTGTCAAGGGCAGTCCCACGCCATGGGAGTTTACTCCGACTGCGGTAAAAAACCTGCCTGAGGCCAATTAGTGTAAATTAGTGACCGTTATTCACCCATCGCCGCATCAACTGCTTTAGCATAGAAGTCATCGAAAGCGACCTGTGCACTTATTGCAAACAAACCGAATTTACCATCGTTACCCGCATCGCTGAATTGCCATTCAAGTACAGATTCACCATCTGATTTCAACGTCGCTTTGTTACCTTGGTAAAGCAAGGAAATAGCAATATCTGTATTAGTAGCCATCTGCCCACTAGTTGTATTCCAGAAACGGGGAGATCCGTTGCTATATTCACCAATCGCCCAACGCCCACCTTTAACGGTGGGACCAGCGAACTTGAAGTCATTCTCACTAATGTAATCAAACACAATAAATGCGTTCTGAGCGAACCCTGAAACACTGGCTACGTTCATCGTCACACCGATTTCAAAATCTTCCGGAACAACTTCCGCTAACGTCAAAACCGAGATTCCAACACCGTCTTGGCCGTTTAGATTGTATTGGGAATTGGCAACTTCCCAAGTGCCTCCGGTAGGTACAAAACCGTCGGCCACTCCGTCGTTAAAGTCTTCCGTATAAGACAACACATCAGCCACACTTACAGTGACCGTTGCCGTATCCGTGAACCCCTTAGGATCGCGAATGTCATAAGTAAACGTTGTCACGCCCTCAAATCCGACCGTGGGCGTGAACAATATCGAATCACTGTGGCCATCTTGGTCAGTATCCACAGCAGCAACCGTTGCATTAGCCGGAGTGGTAAACCCTGTAATCTCCAAAAGACCGTTTGGAGCTTCGTCATTCGCCAAAATTCCAATGGTGATCTGCGTATCAATTTTTGTCGATGCGCGATCGTCGTGTGCCATTGGGAACACCACGTATTCTTTGACTTCAACATTATCAAATTGCGTTTTGCTCATATTGGTGTATAAAGCCAACTCGCCTAAATTTAGATTTTCATCAAACTGATATTTAAGTTTTTCGGTACCGTCCACATTCAGCGTTACCGTCGATCCCTCAATTATCAACTGCATCTGGTAATCTTGGCCACTGCGAATCGTATCACGTAAAGTATTTATAACCAACGTTGCCCCACCCGACACTTCAACGACTTCCCAACGACGACCATTCTCGTTGGCACCAATATACTTGTAGTTGGATTCATCTTTGTAATCAAACACAAAGTATCCGTTACGGTTGAATCCACCAACCGATTGAATATTCATCGTCGCGTTAAATTCAATTCCAGCGGGTAACGATTCACCAATCAAGACGCCAGCGAAATTCCCCGCTCGAGCAATCGCGGTGAAACGTTCTCCAGACACTTCCCATTGTGCTGGTTCATAAAGGAAATCTTGAGCAAGGTTATCACTAAAATCGTCTGCGATGGGTAATGGACCAGCCGTAACAACGGCGACACTACCACGATCTGCTTGGTTCGCTGCGTCAGTGACAATGTACTCAAACCTATCAATACCGCGGAAGTCTGTCCCAGGGGTGTACGTGATTGAGTCTTTCTTACCATCTTGGTTGCTATCGATAAGTTCGATC
>JABJJO010000072.1 GCA_018660825.1 Planctomycetaceae bacterium
ATTGTCGTTGCCGAAGAAGCACCTGCTGAAGAAGCACCTGCCGAAGAAGCACCTGCCGAAGAAGCACCTGCTGAAGAAGCACCTGCCGAAGAAGCACCTGCCGAAGAAGCACCTGCCGAAGAAGACGAGTAGTCGCTAAGCGGAACTTTGCTTATTACAGTATCTGCAATAACTTCGATGCGGTGTTTACCACACTATTCGTCGCTATTAATATATGGCTTGTGCGAAAAGCCGACGTTTTTAACTAATTTAAATTTACTAACTCGCCAGCGGGTCCAGACTCCCACTTGCGACATACTAATTCCAATTCAAGGAGAAATGACATGGCAGTAACAGCTGCATTAGTCAAAGAACTTCGAGACAAAACTGGCCTTCCCATGATGGATTGCAAAAAAGCACTCATCGAATGTGACGGCGATACCCAAGCAGCTATCGATTGGTTGCGAGATCGAGGAGCTGAAATTTTCGAAAAGCGTTCTGGTCGCACAACCGACTTTGGCCGTTTCGGTCAATACTTAGGTTTGGACAAAGCCGCTTGTGCCATGGTCGAATTAAAATGTGAAAGCGCGCCAGTTACCACTCACGAAGAGTTCATTCAATATGCTGACGACTTAGCACAAGCTGCCGCTGAAAATCCAAGTGCGACTGACGCAGACGCTTTGCTGGCATTACCGTGCCCGAGCAAAGACGGTGTAACATTAGCTGAAGTCAAAGACGAGATCTTCAATCGCATCCGCGAAGTGTTCAACATTGGCCGAATCGTTCGCCTCGAAAATGGCTGTGCTGGCTATGTGCATAACGCAGGTACTATCTCTGGAGTTATCTTGGCCGTCGAAGGTGGCGACGAAGAATCTGCTAGAGATATCTGCATGCACATCGCAGCGATGCGACCAACGGTTGCAAAACCAGATGATTTGCCTCAAGAACTTGTCGACGCCGAGCGCCAATCACTACGTGACGCAGCGCTTGCTGAAGGCAAACCTGAAAACATCGTCGATCAAATGGTCGAAGGTCGCATGCGGAATTTTCTTGAGAGCCAAGGCGTGCTATCCGAACAGACTTACGTAAAAGACGACAGCCAATCCGTCGGCAAATTCGCCGCTAGCAAAGAAATGAAGCTCCTGCAATTCGTACGTTGGGAACTCGGTGATGATGCTGAAGAATCTAGTGCAGCTGAATCAGAAGACGCTGGCGAATAGTCGAAATACAATAGCAGAATTTGTGAGCCCCGAGTAAAATCGGGGCTTACTTTTTGCACTTTTACTGCTACCCTAATCCAAAACTGACAGACACCAATAATTCATTATTGAAGGACTCCAAGTATGACTGCCGCAGCAGCCGAAACAAATCCTATCTTTCGTCGTGTTATCCTCAAGCTTTCCGGTGAAAGTCTAAGCCGTGCTGGCGAGCGTGGTATCAACATGGAAGAAGTTGCTAATATTTCTCGACAAATCAAACTTGCCGTAGAGCAAGGTTGCCAAGTTGCGATCGTATGCGGAGGTGGTAACATCCTACGTGGTGCTCAGTTCAAAGAAAAAAATGTAGCGATCCACGAAGCGACTGCACATTACATGGGAATGCTAGCGACAGTCATCAACGCATTAGCCTTGCAAGATGCTCTGGAATGCATTGGCTGTCAAACCCGCGTCATGTCAGCGATTCGGATGGACGGAGTGGCTGAACCTTACATTCGCCGCCGCGCAAGCAGACACTTAGAAAAAGGCCGCATCGTTATTTTAGCTGCTGGAACAGGCAGCCCGTACGTCACCACGGACACCGCAGCCGCCCAACGTGCGATGGAGTTAGAAGCAGATATTCTCCTGAAAGCAACTCGAGTCGACGGTGTTTACAGCGAAGACCCTGAAAAGAACCCCCATGCGGTATTTTATCCCGAGTTGGATTTCCAGACGGTAATGGAACAGGGCTTACGGGTGATGGACAGCACTGCCATTTCACATTGCTTGGAAAACAAAATGCCCGTCTTAGTGTTCAACTACAAGACGGACGGGAATATTGTACGGGCTGTACAAGGCGAAAAGATCGGTACTCGGATTAGCTAAACTAATGACCTGTCAAATGGTGATCAGGTTTTCGATAGTACAAACACTAGACAACGACCATCGGCATCAGTGATAATTACTATTGCAAATCATATTTCTAGCGTATCTAAAATAAGAACATTCACAATTTAGACGAAAAGAATTCTCCAATGTACGACCAAATTCTAATGGACACCGAAGAACGCATGGACAAAGCCGTAGAACATTTACGGAGCAACCTAGCTGGCATTCGCACAGGACGAGCGAACCCAGGGTTGGTGGATTCCATCAAGGTCGACTGCTATGGTTCACAAACTCCACTAAAGCAACTCGCCAGTGTTGGTTGCCCGGAACCGCAACAAATCGTCATTCGTCCGTATGACCCTAGTGTCATCAAGGACATTGAAAAGGCATTAATCGCTAGTGACCTTGGATTCAATCCTCAAGGAGACGGTAATGTAGTGCGTATCAACATCCCTGCCTTATCGGGTGAAGTGCGACAAAAAATGGTCTCACGAATCAAGGAGCTAGCCGAAGAAACTCGCGTCTCGATTCGTAATGTTCGTCGTGATGGAAACAAAGCTGCAGATCAAGCTGAAAAAGATAAGAACCTAAATGAAGATTTGCGAGATGACCTCAAAAACGAGATTCAAGATTTGACAAAGAAATATGAAACCAGTGTAAATGAAGCTGCTCAAAACCGAGAAAAAGAAGTTATGGAAGCTAGCTAGTAAAAGCAAGCAGGGCTTAACTACAACAATTCAAACATCGTTGTTTGTCATTTTTAATCTATTGAGGTTTACGCATTTCATGACTCAAAGCCAACGATTCCTTTTGATAACCCCTTTTTTTTTGTTTAGCTTCAGTTGTTTTTTGACTATATTTTTGAATCCCGCATGCGACCTCAGAGCTGCTGCTAAAGGACGAGCGCAGCAGGTTGTGTTTCAAGACTCGCCCATCGTGATCGCACACCGCGGAGACAGTGCGACACATCCCGAGAATACTCTGCCGGCGTTTCGCTCAGCGATTAAAGCCAAAGCGGATATGATCGAACTCGATTACTATCACAGCAGCGATGGGATTCCTTTCACTTTTCATGATTCTACCCTCGACCGCACAACCAACGTCACGCAGAAACTGGGACTCACCAAAGTCCCCGCGGGTTCACTCGCATGGGACAAATTGAAGGTACTTGATGCCGGTCTGTGGAAAAACAAACAATTTCAAGGCACGAAGATCCCAACACTTATTGAAAGCCTCGACACAATCCAACAAGGTTCCGTCACGTTGATTGAACGCAAAAAAGGCGATGCTAAAACCGCGGTTGCCTTGCTACAAACACATAAACTCGTCGCAGATGTCGTCGTTCAAGCATTTGATTGGGACTACTTGAAAACCTGCCACAAGCTTTGCCCCGATTTAATTCTAGGTGCCTTGGGTGGAGGTGAATTTGCGCAGTCCGATATTTCCAAGATCAAACTTGCCGGCGCACAGGTGGTCGGTTGGAGTTATAAGGACGTGACGCCAGAGATGATCAAGCTGGTTCATGCGCAAGGTTGGAAGCTATGGGTGTACACAGTGAACGATCCGGTAGAAGCTTCGCACCTTGTCGCCGCGGGTATTGACGGTATTATTACAGATACACCTGCACAAATCCGTAGTGTTTTGAAGTTGACGAAGTAATCAAAAACAAATCGACTCACTTCCATGAGAGAAATCCCCCGCTGTGGTAGCAAATGAAATTCAATTTCAGTGCCCTCATTGCAATGCACAGCACCGAGTACCAGTGGAATTCGCCGGCAATCGTCAACCTTGTTCAGAGTGTGGCCAGACAATTCGGCTACCCGCATACGTCCCCGAATCACAGACACCCAATACTCACTCGTCCTCGTCGAGCGGTAGTCACCGGAATATAGCGGGTTCACTCGTCCTGAGTTGCCCTAGTTGTCAAACTCAGCTATTTGCGAAGGCCGACCAAATTGGTCAAGAGGTGTTATGCGAAAATTGCTTAGAATCGGTCCTTATTGAAACACCGATTGAAGCACCAACTGTACAGCAAAAGCAATCACACGAACAACCTGTGGAACAAATAGCAGAACCGACGATTGACCTAGCTCAGGTACTACTACCGCCATCCCATTCAGAACCAACAGAAGCAATAGAGCCCACAGAAGAAATCATTGATCTTGAACCGATTGATGACCTTGAAGGATTCGCGGATTACAACATAGATCCGGCTCCTTCTAGTTCAACAACTCAGCCGCCACAGCCAACATTACCAGTCACTACTAGCGAATTTGAATTAGTAGTCCAATGGAATATCGCTTGCCAGACCTGCAACATACATTTGACGGTAACTCCCGCGGATATTGGTGAAACCGTGCAATGTCCAGACTGTTCTGGTCCAACAACAGTCGCTGAGCCTGCTAAATTACCAATACCTATGCGCCGCCGGATTGATGTAACCAGCAATTCGGGTCATAAAAAAAATAGTGCTGGAACCAAGATTGCGATCAAGGCCGTTAAACAACCTGCGGCAGCAAAGCCTGAAGTCGAGTATGAACTGGTAGTCGAATGGGCTATTGCTTGCCCTGTATGCAATACTGCCATAACAGCAACACCGGCAGACATTGGTTCCACAGTCGCCTGCCCCGACTGTTTTAAGCCGTTGCCCATCGAACATCCAAATCCAATGCCAACTCCAGTCAAAAGAATAAAACGTATCGCAGAATCGGAGGTCATCACAGGACAACCTGACTTTGACCTTTCAGCATCTCCAAATCTACGAGAACAAATTGGCCGCGAACCCGAAGTTATCGGCAATGTGCTACTCGAACAAGCGGAACAGGAGCACAAGCAAATTGTCGCAGCCGAAAATAACTTCGATGACATATCGTGGCTACAAATGCTATTGATGATTGGAACCAACGTGGTCTTATTATCACGTGTTGCATTGCTTGCTGTTGCTTGGATCGTAAACGTTGGCATTTTTAAAATGGGAACAACCGTTGGGGATCATCCTGCCCAGGCCATCATGATTTTTATGATTGGTGCAATTTCATTGATCGTCGCTATCGCAATCAGCATTTTTGCATTCACAACCTTAATTAACATTGTCAGACAAACGGCTTATGGCGATTTGGAAATAACGGAATGGCCACCATTTGATATAGTGGCCTGGCTTCATGAATCTCTCATTATTTATGTTGCGCTGGGAACCGCAGTCATCCCCGCAGCAGTGTTAAACGTTCTACTTTCACTAATCCTTGACGATAAGTGGAGATTCATACCGTTAGGGCTTGCCATTTTAGTAACGGCTACCGTCTTTCCCTTCACCATGCTGTCGATTTTCGAGAACAACCGCTTTTACTTACCATTTTCAAAAGTGCTGCAGCAGCGGATCATGCGATTTCCAGAACTATTCGTTAAATTCGCCTTCACTTCGATACCAATGATCATCGTGTCTATGCTTGCATTTCCCGTTACGCTGCTAGCCGATAGCTTCGTCATCACAGCGATCGGCATCACCATCATTTGGATTTGCTTAGTTATTTACTCCCGCAACATTGGAATCTACGCTTCCTTCCTCGCACGCGTCAGCGAAGAACAAAATCTGCAATAAACCATACAGCATGGGGCAACCGGCAGTCACCGGAGACTCTCAGTTTCTTGGTGCGGATTAGAGAGATGAAGATCCAAACTCATTAAACTGCATCATCAACGGTACCTAACCTATCCCTGCTGGTCATTCCGCATCCACAAAGCGCTGCAAATCATTTTCAATCAACTGAATCACCGCGTTAAGAATGGCCTGAGTTTTTTCGACGCTGTGACCCGTTTCGATATCAGCTCTGGTAAACGTATAGAATTTTATTTTGGGTTCGGTGCCCGATGGACGGATAGCAACATAATGTCCAGCGGTCGATAACTCAAAAAACAGCAAGTTATCGGTGGGCCCAGGGAATACCGTCACACCTGCAGCGGTTGTTATCTGGTGAGTTAAGTAATCGCGCATCTTCATTACCTGCAACCCACCAAGCTCACGCGGGCTTACGTTGCGTAGTTGATCCATCACGTGTTGCATCCGCTGCATTCCGCTACTTCCAGGCATATAGATGGTCTTCAAACTTTCTTGATACACGCCGAACTGTTTGTAAAGTGAAGCAAGAAAATCATGTAACGTTTTCCCTTGTTGTTTTAGATCATCCGCCAACTCACACACCAACATGCAAGCTGCTGCACCATCCTTGTCGCGGCAATAATCGCCAACCATAAATCCATGCGACTCTTCCGTGCCATAGATGAAATCGTTGGCTCCACCTTCATCGATCGCTGAGGCAATCCACTTAAAACCAACCAACAAATCATCGCGTGTCTGAATACCATAGTGCTCACCAATCCGCCGTAATAACGAAGTTGTCACTAAAGTGGTGACCTGGAAACTCGTTGAGGTTAGTAGATCCTGATCCTGCAACGATTGCATTCGGTAGGCAGCTAGCATCGCACAAAGTTGGTTGCCATTGAATGTCTTCCATTCGCTTTCGCGAGATAAACTCACCGGCGCCGCACACCCCATCCGGTCCGCGTCAGGATCAGTCGCTAAGACAATATCGGCACCTTCTTGTTGAGCATATTTAATAATCAAATCAAACACTGCTGGGTTTTCAGGATTTGAAACATGGTTAGGCACATTTGTGAAATTAGGATCTGGCTCAGCATGGTCCGGAAAAACAACCACATTATCAAACTGGCACGCCTGTAAGATTGCTGGCACGACAAACCCACCAACTCCGTGCAGCGGCGAATAGATCACCTTCAATCCTCGAGCAGTCTGACTATCTGAAGAAAGGCGCGGAGGGATGCAATGTTCGACAACGGCAGATCGATAGAGCTCATCAATCTCCGCGGTGCAAATCGTCACGTCACCAGATCTGACTGCTTCGTCAAAATCACAAGCCTTTATATTATCAACGTGCTCCATCACCTGTTCAATAATACCGACATCGTGTGGGGGTAATATTTGACCACCATCATTCCAATAAATTTTTACCGCGTTATCACTCGGCGGATTATGACTTGCGGTAACCATGATGCCGCACGCACATTTCTTTTGCCGCACTAAAAATGATACTTGTGGTGTAGCGCGGTACTCATCTAAAAAATAAACATGAAATCCGTTAGCTACCATGATGCCGGCACAGAGTTCTGCGAAATGTCGCGATTGGTGGCGCGTATCATAACCGATTGCACATGATAATCGCACGTTTACTGTTGATTGTGTGGCTGATGTATTGAGCACGTATTTTGCTAAGCCCTGGGCGCTTTCACCAATTGTACGATCATTGATTACATTGGATCCGAATGGATGCATCCGCCCGCGACGCCCGCCAGTGCCGAATGGAATTACTCTCCAAAATACGTCGTCCAACTCCTGCCAACTTTCTTCGCCGATAGCCTTACCAATCCCCGAAACGTATTCAGCATAACGCGATTGCGTTAACCATAGCGTTAAGTTGTTAAGCGCAGAATCTGAAAGCAAACCGGCATGCGCAGCAGCTTGTGAGCGGTTAACCAATTCTGTTATATCTATTTTATCTGGTTGGTCCATCAGAATTTTACATCAACCTAAAATCTGTTCAAGTAAAACAACGAGTCTCGATTATACGCCGCGCAAGTGAAATTGGGCAGTTAACGCAATCATATTTCAGATATGAAATCGTAGTCGCACTTGCAACTCCCTGCAGATATCTAATCTCACGAATATTAGGTACCGGGGGCATTACTTAATTCCCGCATGTTTACGTAGCCACGGTATTCGCTAAAATAGCACAACGCACTGTCTTAATTTAATGTACGTTTACGCGAGGACATCCAATACGATGAAAGCAGCATATATTACCGAATGTGGTCCCGCCGGTAACATTCAATTCGGCGACATTGATGCACCCGTTGCCAGTGGCACTGAGGTTTTAGTCCGAGTGGGCGCTGTATCGCTGAACCCAGTCGATACGTATATTCGCAACGGTGCTAACTATTGGGAGCTACCACAACCGTTCGTCGTTGGTTGCGATTTAGCCGGTACCGTTGAAGCGATTGGCGATGACGTTACGCGATTCAAAGTTGGCGATCGCGTCTGGGGGACAAATCAAGGTTTGTTGGGCAAGCAAGGCACATTTGCTGAATTTTGTGCGGTGGAACAAAACGAACTCTATGCTACTCCGAGTAATGTAAGCGACAACGACGCCGCGGCTTGCTCTTTGGTAGGTGTTACGGCACATCTAGGGCTATTTCGCGACGCACAACTCCAAGCAGGTGAAACAATCTTTGTACATGGAGGTACCGGAGGGGTCGGAGCGATGGTACTACAAATGGCGAAACGCTGTGGCGCCACAGTTATTACCACCGCCGGAAACGAAGAAAAAGCGGACCGCTGTCGAGAACTTGGTGCAGATATCGTCATCAACTATAACACGGAAGCCGAGTTGGAAGCGATCTTAGCAGCCGCTCCGGATGGTGTTGATGTGTTCTGGGAAACGCTCCGCGAACCCAACATGGAAGGCATCATCTCCGTCATGAAAGAATACGGGCGAATTATCATTATGGCAGGCCGCGACGCTCGTCCTGAATTCCCCGTTGGCCCGTTCTACGTCAAGTGCCTGAAACTAATGGGTTTTGTGATGTTCAAAGCGAATGATGAAGATCTGCAAAAGTGCGCCGAGGATATCAATCAATGGCTTAGCGACGGTTCACTTAAGGCTAATATCAGCCAAGTATTACCTATGTCCGAGGCTGCTACAGCGCACCAAATACAAGAAGACAGCACACTGAACCAATCTGGTGCCACAGCTGGAAAAATTGTGTTGATACCGTCGTAAGCGATTTCCCTCCTGCAGTTTGTTTTAATGGGATTCTGCGAAACCGATCAATCTTGACCGTTTTTGCATAAACGACCTATACTCCACCACTAATCGAAACACTAATTCGAGTTGGTTTAGGAGCCATCGGCATGACACGCAAGGATGCGAAAAAGACTACAAATCACCACAAATCAAACAAACGCTGGATCGTCGTTGCAGCGGCCATCTTATTGTTGGGTTTAACCGTTACAGCGCGCCTCTACTGGCTGGCACCGGAAAAGGCTACCGCTGCACAAACAACGGCTCCAAAATCAGCCAATGCCATCACGCAAAAACCAGCGGCAAAACCTGCGCCAGTTGCTAAACCAACGACACAACCCGTGGCGACTCGGACCGTCGGGCAACCAAGCAAGCTCA
Organism: Planctomycetaceae bacterium; assembly: GCA_018660825.1. Lineage (GTDB taxonomy): Bacteria > Planctomycetota > Planctomycetia > Pirellulales > Pirellulaceae > UBA721. The sequence continues at coordinate 9,314 of JABJJO010000072.1, forward strand.
AGATTGTAGCGGAAGTCAACAACCAGCAAATCAAACGCAATCAACTGGCACAAGCATGCCTTGACCGTTACGGCAAAGAGGTGCTCGAAAGTTTTCTCAATAAGAAGCTAATCCAACAAGCTTGTACGCAACACAATATTGAAATATCCGAACAAGATGTCATGGCAGAAATCGATCGCATGGCAAAGAAATTCGGGCTATCCACCGAACGCTGGTTGTTAATGCTTGAGCAAGAACGCGAGATAGCCCCCACTCAATATCGAAACGAAATCATTTGGCCCACTCTAGCACTACGCCAACTTGCTGCTGAAAAAATTCAAGTGACCCAAGAACAACTCGATAAAGCATTCGAGTCTGAATTCGGTCCTAAAGTAAAAATCCGCATCATTGCGCATTCTAACTTAGAACGTGCCACTGCTCTACGAAAACAGGCTATCGCGGATCCGAGTATATTTGGGACGTTAGCCAAAGATCACTCCGAGGATCAAGCCAGTGCGAGTGCCCGCGGACTCATTCCGCCAATTCGCAAGCACGTTGGTGACCCAAGCTTAGAGGTCGAAGTTTATAGCCTTAAAGAAGGCGATATTTCCAAGATCATCGAAATTGGTAATCAGTACGTTTTTGTCAAATGTGAAAAACGCATCTCCTCAACTTACGTTGCCCCCCAGTTCCGCAAAGATGCTGAATCACGATTGCGTGATCAAATCAGGGAACGCCATTTACAGTCCTACTCAGCAACGATTTTTAAAGAACTCCAAGACGCCGCGAAAATCACAACGCTCTATGACGAACCGAGCATGAAAGATTCTCACCCAGGAATCATCGCTCTGCTCAATGGACAACAGATCACAGTTCGCGATCTGGCTGAAGAATGCATCAAGCGTTATGGCACCGATGTGCTCGAAGGTGAAATCAATCGCCAGTTACTCGAACAGCACCTCACTTCAGCTAACAAAACGGTCGAGCAACAAGATCTACACGATGAAATTTCTCGAGCGGCGGTTTCGCGTGGATATGAAACGGTGGATGGGAAAGCAGACGTTAATGCCTGGCTCAACGATGTCACCAAGCAAGATGGAGTAACGGTCAGTATTTACGTGAAAGATGCTGTCTGGCCATCGGTAGCACTAAAGAAGTTAGTGCACGATTCAATCACTATTACAGATGCCGACCGTCAAAAGGCCTTTGAGGCAAATTATGGTGCGCGCGTGCAAATCCTAGCAATCGTGTTGAATAACCAACGTCGAGCGAACATGGTTTGGGAGCTCGCAAACAATAATTCCACGGACTATTTCTTTGGAGAACTTGCGACACAATATTCGATTGAACCTGTGTCACGTGCCAATCAAGGAAAAGTTCCGCCGATTCGCCGCCACGGTGGGCAACCCGTGCTCGAAGAAGAAGCATACAGCCTCTCAGCAGGTGAACTATCGGGGATCGTAGCCGTCGGCGGCAAGTATATCATCATGCGATGCCTCGGACGCACTGTACCAGTAGTTGATGAACTGGAGGATGTTCGCAACGAGCTAGATTCCTATCTACTAGAACGAAAATTGCATGCTGCCATGACGACTAAGTTTGATGCAATCCGCGATGCGGCCAACATCATTAACTACATGCGCCCGATTCAACACGCTTCTATCGCAACACCTATCCCGGCCAATGGTGACAACAATTCAGCGTTATTTCCTAAATAGTCTTGAAGCACTATCACAATGAACGCAAACTCACTAAGCGGTAAGACAGCTGTGATAACGGGCACAGCCTCAGGTATTGGCCGAGCCGTCGCCATTATGTTAGCCAACAACGGTGCTAAAGTATTCGGTGGTGATATTGCAGCAGCTACTGGTAACAATACAACCTTCGCTGAACTAAACATCATTACGACAAACTGTGACGTCACTGCTGAACAAGACGTTATTCGTTTAATCGAAATGGCTGCGGATCATTCAGGTAAAATCGATATCCTCGTCAACAATGCAGGTGTCGGTATGGTCAAACAAATCCCTGATGTCAGCGAAGAAGACTGGGATTTTTGCATGGGCGTTAATGTGAAAGGGCCATTTCTTTGTAGCAAGCATGCCATTCGTTACATGAGTGACGGTGGATCGATCATTAACATATCGAGCAATGCAGGGCTGCTGCCCCGAGCTCACGACCCTGTATACTCGACCAGCAAAGGAGCATTGATTGCGTTGACGCGTAGCTTAGCGTTGTGCCATAGCCCCGATCAAATACGAGTCAACGCTGTCTGCCCAGGCCCAGTTGGTGAAACTGTCATGATGGACCAAGGGCTCCAGGAAACAGGAGATCCGACTGCTGCCTACCAGTCGACTGTCGCGGCCAGTCCTATCGCTCGCGCCGCAGGTCGTATGATTCATGTCGACGAAATTGCCGCGGCTGTACTTTATTTAGCTGGCGATGCAGCGCTAATGGTAACCGGAACCAGTATCGCCATTGACGGCGGTAAAAGCCTTGGAGTTCCCCCCGTTCACCCTTCAGATTAGGTCGCGATAACTTGAATCCGGTAACTCGATGTTCGCAATCTGATAGTGGCAAGAACTTCTTTGCGCATCCACGCGGTGATGATACGAATCGATTGTTTTTTTGTCGTTGCATCTTGGACAAACAATGTTATTGCGACCGGCACGTAGGCACCCACAAATCGTTGATCCTGATCCAAATGCAGTAATGACTTCTGCCAGAAACTAAAATTAAAGGGAAATATGTTCGCAGCTTGTTCGGGTATCTGCTCACTGCCAGCGGAAAACTGGGGGGCAAACAAATCCGGCATCAGCTCGAAAAATATATCTTTATTGAAGGCGGCATGATTTTTGTTGCCACGGCGATCGCCCCCGCTGTGAGCCATTGATGCGTTGTTAAGACCCAACATGTCGAGTTTTCTGCCTGCATAGGTATAACCCACCCCGCCAGTCGTCAGCGTGCCCAGCGACATTGCCGCCGGCGGTTCCACCAACCCAACATCAACGTTGAGTTCTCGAGCAAGCATAAATCCATTTAACATATCGCCTAATAGCCGCCCACGAATAGCCAATGTAAAATCATGTCGCATCTGAGTGTTATGACCACGTGTTTGCAACAAACTAAGCCACGTCGGGTCCTGCGCAAACAAGATAGTGCCACCAAGTAAAGCCAGCAAAAAGACAGTCCGCTTAGGTGCTAAGGCACTCGCGAAACGTTGCCCCATTGATAAACGCCGATAGGTCGTGACGCCAACAAGACCCAGCAAAGGCCACATCGGCTGGAAGAACCTTGCATAATCAAAGTGATCTCCACCAGTCAAAACCGGACAGACCAGCGCTAACAAACAAATCGTTGCTAAACTTGCCGTTGTCATCTCTGGCGAGGACAAATACCGCGCCCCTGTTTCATCGTGACCTTGGCCACGCAACAACCGCACACTCCACCACAGGACCATTAATACCACTGGAATGACCCACGGTTGAGCACTCACAAAATCCAGTGCGTAGCCTAACCCCAACTTCAAATTGTAAAAAAACTCTGGTGACACTTTTGCATAATACGTATTGGGAAATGGATAACCAAAATAGAGATACCGTCCGCCAATAACCAAAGCGTTTATCAAGCAATATGCCAACAACGGTCCCGCCACACTTACAACCCAAGCCCGCCCCTTGTCTGCTGCAGGTGCAAAACGCCTGCGCCGAACCCAGCCCAGTATTAAAATCCAAATTAAGCAAAAGTACATTCCCTCAGATCGCGTACATAACATCAACGCAACACAAACCATGACCCGCCAATCTTGTAACATTCTTTGAGGCTGATATCGCGTTGCCTTGACAACCTCTAACGTGCCCACAACAAACACAGCGGCCCACAGCCCCACATCCATTAGCGTAATGGTCGTCCAAATGACGTACTGCGGACTTCCTAAAATCCATATCCACAACAATACACTCGTCGACCAATTCAGAAATGCGTACTGCCGCTCGGTAATTTTATCTTCAATTTTCCCGACCGCAGCAACCTGAGAACCATCAACACAGAGCGTCGTATGCAGGAATTCCTGTACCACGATTAACACGACGACCAGCAGTGCCGTGTTAAGTAACAGCACCGCGATTTCCACGTGATCGGTAAACACTAAAATACCAGTGCACAAGAGTGTGAACAACGGCGAGGAAAACCCCTCCACTCGCTCTCCACCCTCGTTATAAACCGCGCCATAACCGTGTGCGATATTACGAGCATAGGTAAAAAAGATATTCGCGTCGTCGATTCCCACGACCGCTACATTATCTTTAATGACTTGACCAGCTTCGATTCGCGACGTTTCGTAAGACTTCAGCGCAATCGCAGCGACCAAGGTGCCCAGCAAAACAGAAACCATAATCCGCGACTTACGCTTAGGCACCGGTAGCCAAATCCGGGCCGCGGGTGGATTCGTTTTCTCAGAATTACGCTGTGAAAATGTTGTGCGTCGGGCCATGCTGCTACTTACCTTACTTGGCTATTAACCGGTAATTCCAAGTCGATCGGACTGCGCTGAACGAAAAACCTGCTGTGGATCCCACTGCGCCTTGATTTGCTTAAACTCGTCAAGCGTCGGATACATTGCCTCAAACGTCGCTTGTTGTACTAATGCGTCTTTTGCCAAGTAAACGCGTCCACCATGTTCTAACAAAATCTGATCGAGTTGAGCACATAGCTGCTCAGTCTTTTTACCGCGATAGGGAAAATCCAGCGCTAACGTGTGACCAGCGAACAAATAGGACAACGTACCAATTCCCTGCGGTCCACTGCTCTTCAGCACAGCCAAAAACGATCCTTGCCCAGACGCGGTGATCGCTTCCATCAATTCTCGCATACCCCGTCGCGAGGATTCGGTAGGCAACAGCGCTTGGTATTGCACAAAACCGCGACGTCCGTAAATGCGGTTCCAGTGGCGCATGCTATCAAGCGGATAGAAAAAACTCTCATAGTCGACAACAGCGTCACCCGCACCGTGTGTTCGATAGTACAAACTATTGAAGGCCTTAATCGACAACTTATTTAAGGCAAGTGCTGGAAAATTAAACGGAACTTTTCGCGATTTACGACGAGGCTGAAAGAAAGGGCCCTGCCGCGGCACACTAGTAACTTGCTCTGGACAGGCATCGTTTGCCAACATTAAGACGCTGCGGCCCATTTTGGCACCACGGCTCAAGCAATCAATCCATGCTACGCTGTATCGATATTGGTTATCCGTCTCCATAAACATGTCTAATGCTTCGTCCAAATTCCTTGCGCGTTGCTGATGTCGATCAACAAATGCCGTGGTTACTTTCGTCAATTGAATCGTGGCGTCGACTACAATTCCTGTTAATCCCATACCGCCCAATGTTGCCCGAAATAGTTTACTGTTTTCCTCTCGTGAGCACTCCACAATTTCACCAGACGCCGTCAATAGACTAAAACGCGTGACGAAGGTTCCCCAACTACCATCCACGTGGTGATTCTTTCCATGTACATCCGCGGCAATTGCACCTCCCACGGTGACAAATTTTGTGCCGGGGGTGGTGGGCAAAAACCAACCACGCGGCAATAAGCACTGGATAATGTCTGCTAAGGAGACGCCCGCTTCGCAAGTTAACAACCCCGCTTCAGAATCAAAACGCAACATTCGATTCCGCGAGATCTGTGACAGTACAAAACCTTCATAATTGACAGCGGAATCACCATAACTGCGGCCTAAGCCCCGCGCAATTGTCCCACCGACTTGCTCGCTGCTAGATACCGCTCTTGTAAGATTCGCCGTATTAAAGACTGGCAACAACATCGCTTGTCGTGGATTAACATTACCCCATCCCGCGAGTAGTTCTTTTGCCGGAGCGGATTTTGAATTCGCAGGCTCGAGCGATTTGTTGTGATGGTCATTCATGGTCAAGCACTCCCTCATCTTAACCAAAGGGCCATATTGCGATTATGCTGCAGGCAATAACGATGACGGCACCAACTAACGTTGACCAATCCAAGAAAACAAATTTCACGATGTCTTCATTCATGCGACCACGGTGTGCTATCAGCCAAAAGTTGCATATCCAGTAGAACACAGCAATGCAAACTCCCCAGAGAGCTTGCGGGCATTCGTAATATTCCTTCGCAGTGTCCGAGTCCACATAGAGCGACAGCACCAATACAGACATCATGCCTGTGCAGATACCCAGAGTCTGCACGAGCGCTAAATCATTAACGTGGTACCCTCTGCGTTTTAGCGAGGCATCGTTTTCAGCCGAAATTTTTTGGTTTCTCAACAACTCGCTATAGCGTTTCCCAAATGCCATGCTGGAAAACACAAACATCGAAAATGCCAACAGCCAGGTACTTACTGTAATGTCGGTTGCCAGACCACCGATGATGATCCGTAGTGTATATAAACCGCCTAAGACTAGGACATCAACAATAACCAACCGTTTCAGCCAAAATGTGTAGAGTGTCGTTACGAACAGATAGAACAACAAACCATATAAGAACGAAATCGGCAAAAAGGACCAAGCGATCAACGACCCGCTAATACTCAGCATTGCCACGGTCGCCGGAGCCCATGACAATGGTACCAAGGAGCTCGCAAAGCCACGTTGTTTCTTCTTAGGATGTTCACGATCTGCTAGATAATCCATACGATCATTTAAGACGTACACAGCCGAAGCAGACAAACTGAGACTCACAAATGCCCAAGCAACTTGATGCCAAATATTGCCTATAAATAACTTATGAGCCAACAATGCGGGTAACATCAGCACGAAGTTCTTTACCCACTGGTGGGGGCGTAACAACTTGCACAAACCCCAAAGACGAGCGGCGATCGATGCCGGGCGGTTTGCTGCGCTCGTTTCACCTTCAATGTGCATTGGATTCCCTTAACTGGTGCCAATCCATTGACATGAATTTCAAAACGTTACGACTGCGGTCATTGGGCGGCAGTGAAAAAGAACTCTGCTAGCCAATCTTCCCCATCTCATCGCGTTCATCTGACTGTTCACGACGTTGTAGATACATCTTAATTGGAACTTCGCCAAATTCTACTTGATCACGCAAAACACTTAGTAAGTACCTGCGATAATCCGGCGCAAACGCTTTTGGATTGTTACATTTGATGACGATCGTTGGCGGTTCTGTGCTGACTTGTGTGCAATAGTATATTTTGGGGCGGCGATTTTTGAATACCGGTGGTGGATGTCGCTCAACTGCACCACGAATCAAGCGATTGAGATAGCTTGTCGATACCCGTTGCCGCGTTTGTTTGAACAACATCTGAGCATGGTTGAGTAAGGCTTTCATATTCTTGCCTGTTTGACCAGTGATAAAAGCGATCGGAACATGCGACATGGTTTGAAACGTATCTCTCAAATACGTGACCCAGCGTTCAGTCGGCATATGCTCGACCATCAAGTCCCATTTATTGACAACAAAAACACACGCTTTGTAATTGTCTGCAATGTATTTACAGAGTTGTTTATCGACTTGGCTAATACGCTGGGAACAATCAAAAAACATCAACGTCACATCCGCGCGGCGGATACTGCGTTGGGCTCGATGTGTACTATAAAACTCAACATCAGTACGCACACTTTTACGTTTCCGAATTCCAGCTGTATCAATTGCAATGAAAGACTTCCCATCGAGCTCGAAATGAACATCGACACTATCGCGGGTCGTACCAGCAACCTCGCTGACGATCATACGTTCGGCTTGCGTGAGCGAATTGATAAACGTGCTCTTGCCAACATTACGTCGACCAACGAGAGCCACTTTCATTTCACTTGGCTCAATATTCTCATCCATCAACTCTTCTTCAGTCAAATGCGGCACACGTTCGGAAACCATGTCGAGCAATAAATCACGGTTCCGATTTTGTAGGGCACTGACTCGTATCAATTTCCCGCGGCCTAAACTGTAAAATTCGTCCGCCTCAGGATCCATCTCTGGCTCATCGGTTTTGTTAGCGACACAGATGATCGGTTTGTCAATATATCGCAGACGCTTAGCCACTTCGCGGTCGAGGGCCAACATCCCACTGCGTGTATCGACGACAAACAGAATGACATCGGCTGAGTCCATGGCAAGTTGAATTTGATCTTCAATTTCGTCGCTCAAATCATCGACGTCATTAATTCCAATCCCACCGGTATCCACAATCTCAAAGAACACTTCGTTGTGCCGTATTAAGTGGGTCATACGATCGCGCGTCACTCCAGCGACATCGTCAACAATCGCTAGCCGACGACCGGCCAGCCAATTAAAAATGCTGGATTTCCCGACGTTCGGGCGACCTATAATTACTACTTTTGGAAGTGCCATAGCCGTTTAATGATAGTGCTAAGCAGCCAGACCGTCGACAGCTCAAATCACTTGGTTTCAGAGATTTACACTTGTCTCTAAATTGAGAGTTCCTATAGCCTGTTAAACCGTTATAATTCGACTATTTGAAGACGTAATACCGATACATTTTCCACAACGATAAGCACCATGACGCCCGAATCTCAATCCACTCCAACCCAAAGTGTGAATCTTGCTAGGCTTCACAAAGCAGTCCGCCAACGACTGCAGAGCTTAAAGCGAGCTGGCCTAACGCATCTCAATCCGCCGATTGACACCGATTGGGATCCCAGCAAGCTCCCCCAAACGCCTACACGGACAGAAGAATCTGCCGTAGGTACTGCGGTCGAACCGGTCACAATAGCAACACCGCCGCCGTCCCCAACTAATATTCCTGTGGAAACTACGACTCCAGCAGCACCCATTCCAGAAAGCCCTGAAAAACCCATGCCATCGAAAAAGCAGATACAACTTGATGTCGTATGCCAAGAGGTTGCCCAATGTACTGCCTGTGACGAACTCGCAGCAACTCGTAACAAAACTGTGTTCGGTGTTGGCAATCCTAATGCAAAACTCGTTTTTTATGGTGAAGCCCCCGGAGCGGATGAAGATCGCCAAGGTGAGCCATTTGTAGGTCGAGCAGGTAAGAAATTAAACGAGATCATTGAAGCGATGGGGATCCAGCGTCAAGACATTTACATCCTTAATACGATCAAGTGCCGACCGCCCGGAAACCGCAACCCTAGTCCCGAAGAACAAGAAAACTGCAGTGGCTTTCTACAGCGACAACTCGAAATCATCAAACCCGATTACATCGTTTGTCTCGGTGCAATTGCCGCTCGATCGTTTCTCAAGGTCACCACTCCTATTGGTGAGTTACGCGGGGAGTTTCATACCCAAGGAAAAATCAAAGTTCTCTGTACCTATCATCCAGCCTACATCTTGCGTAACCCCAGCAAAAAACGCGACGTCTGGGAAGATATCAAATTCTTAATGAAAGACATGGGACTCAAAATCCCGAAAAAATATCTATAGGATCCGCCGGCGGCGGTTGGCCACCCGTTTTCACAATCGCGTAATTTTGTGGTTGAATTTTTACGCAACCCCTCAGTCCGAAACCTATCTAGCCCTAGCAATTGATTTCCTGCTAAAATCCGGCACAACGAATCTAAGTTTTAGTAGCCCGATTACACCTTTGTGTTAGATCATCGAATCACCCAATGCATAATTTTCGTATCGTCCTTTTATCAATTACCGCTTTTGCAGTCCTTACTGCAACACACGGTAACGACCTGCAAGCACAAGCAGTTCCGACCCAGGCGCCTTTACAAACCGCGCCACCAACGGCAATCCCACAACCTCAGCAGATTCAAGCACCGAGTTTCATACCCTTGGCAGATAATCATGTTGCTTACGTCGACAAAGTTCTTTTGTACTGGCAACAACGCACCGAAAAGGTACACCTCTACCGCACCAAATTCCAACGCTGGCAGTTCGATACCGTTTATGGACCTGCCAATACCTTCAAAACATTCAGCACTGGTAAAATCCAATACGCCGAACCGGATAAAGGTCTGTTCAAAGTCGAAGAAGTCCTCTCCTATCACGCTGCTGTTAGTCCAGCAACCAAACCTTCGTACAAGGCAATTCCTGGAGTACACGGAGAATACTGGGTGTGTGACGGAAAGAGTATCTTCGAATACGATTACAACAACCAAAAGTTGATCCAACAAATTTTGCCTGCCGAATTACAAGGGCAAAACATTATCAACGGACCACTGCCTTTTCTTTTCGGCGCAAACGCGGCGGACATCAAAAGGCGTTTTTGGGTACGAGCAATCACATCCCCCACAGCCCAGAAAGAAATCTGGCTCGAAGCCTATCCTAAATCTGCACAAGATGCGAGTAATTATCAACGCATTCATATCATCATCAGTACCGAAGATTTTCTGCCTAAAGGCCTAGTTATTTTTGATCGCAGTTACGTCAAAGGTAAGAATCACTCACGAACTGTGTTTAGTTTCCAAGACCGTAATGTCAATTTTGCGAGTACGTTTGATAAGTTGAATCCCTTTTTTCGCAACTTTTACGAGCCCTCGCTTCCTTCTGGCTGGCAAAAAGTAGTCCATGCCGCTCCCACAGCACGGCCGTCCACTCGCCAAGCTACGCAAAATCCAAATACGCCTCGCTAATGGTTTCATCGTTATTTTGTGTCCCGTTTCTGTATAATCTGGATAGAGAATTTTATATCCCCTCATACAGTATCCACGTTCATGAACAGAATTCTGATGTGCCGACGACTCCATATATTGATCTGTTTGATCAGTAGTTTAACTCTATTTTCAACACCGCTTCACGGACAACCCAACGAAGATAACCGTCGCGGGGCACTCCTGCTGCAAGTACAGTTACCCATCGATCTGCAATCCATCGACGACCTAGTACAATCTGTCGGCGGCGCCGTCGACCAACTGCAAACAATTCCCGCAACCGCGGGAAATGGCCAGCGTCCCTATCTAATTCTCAGATTCATCAATAACCCAGATCTCTCTAGTGCTTACGAAGCATGTAATGTTTTAGCCCAACGACTAGCCCACAGCGATGTCACCGCAGCCTGTGAAACCGTCGCATTGCTTTCCGGTTCAATTCAAGACCATGTATTGCTTGTAGCCCTTGCGTCACAACAAATCTATGTCGCACCGGCCACAACATTGGGGCCCATAGCAACCTCCAAATCTGACCAGCAAACACCTAGTCCAGCCATGCTCGACGATTACTTAAGATTTACCGCCGCAAATCAACTGTTGCCAAAAGCAATCGTATTGGGCCTGTTAGATCCTGCTCAAGGAGTCTATAAGCTAACCACTAATCAGGGCATCACCTATGCGATACAACCAGAACGAGATGAACTTTCACAATCCGCTGGTTTCACCAAAGAACAAACTCTTTCGGAGCCCGGATCACCATTTGAATTCTCAGCGAGCCAACTTGATAATAGTATCAACACCCGCGTTCTTGAGCATTCGTCAGATGAGGCTCTCACAACAAAATTAAATATCGCTGCGGACTTATTTTTCCAAGGTGACAAAACGGTTGGCAAATACCACCCTGCCGTGGTCGACTTAATCTCACACAGCACCGCTGGACATCTAACTGCGGCTGACATTAACGAAAAAACTAAACTCGTAAAACATTTAGCCGACTCGGGACATAATTGGATTGGCTTCAATATCGACTGCAGCGGGGGAGATTACGCTTCAATCCTAGAATTGTGCAATACGATTGCCGAGTTAAATCAACGTGGCCAAGATATAACGACCGTTGCTTTTATCCAAAACCAAGCGTTAGAGTCGGCAGCGTTAATTGCATTAGCCTGCGATCATATCTTTCTCAGCAAACAAGCCATCATCGGGGGCCCTGGTAATCAACCACTGTCTGCCGACGAATTAATCGACATCCTACCGCCTCTGAAAAAAATCGCCCAACACAAAAATCGAACTTGGTCTATTTTTGCAGCAATGATAGATCCAAGTCTTCCAATTCACATTTATCATCATAGAGTGACCGACGTAAAGAAAATATTCTGCCGCGTCCAATACAATCAGCAAACAGAACTCGATAATTCGAACAAAAAGCCTGAGGATGCACTTGTTGATAATTGGATCGAAAAACCTGGGGATGCACTTATTGACGGTTCGGACGGTTTTACACAAAACGAGCTACAGCAACTTGGGCTAAAGGGGTTGCAAGCGGGGGAGAGTATGGCCAAAGTGCTCGAGCATTTTAATATCGACTCCAATCCTGAATCACAATCCAAGCGACCTTGGATTGCCGCAATCGAACGATTTGCTATGAACCCTTGGTTTGCTAGCGTGATGCTGACCATCGGTATGTATGGCCTTTTTATCGAAATGGGAACCCCGGGGTTAAGCATTCCTGGAATTATTGCCCTACTTTGTTTTGCACTATTTCTTTGGTCCAAAGAACTCAACGGTACGGTGGACGCACTAGAAATCGTGCTTATCGTCGTCGGTGTATTGTGCCTCGCTGTTGAGATATTTATCATTCCTGGGTTTGGTGTATTTGGATTTAGTGGTCTGGGGCTAATTTTTATTGGACTTGTATTGGCGAGTCAAACGTTTATCATCCCCCAAAACAGTTTTCAAATAAATTCGATGACCTATTCCATTGCCACCGTCATCTTCTCGATATTGGGGGTGATTGTTTTATACATCGGATTAGCCAGAACACTTAGTGACACTCGCTTTGGTCACATGCTGGCGCCTGCCCGATCTGACCAACAAGAACAAGCTGACACACACTGGAACGAGTCACTGGTACACTGGGACCACCTATTGGGAAGTCAGGGAGTAACCATCACCCCTTTATCACCGGCTGGTAAAGTACAAATCGAAGGTGCCATTTACGATGTTATCAGCGACGGAAAACACGTCGATTTGGGAAGTTCAATTGAAGTAATTGAAGTGACTGGAAATCGCATGGTAGTATCTACTGACATTTCATAAACCTCCGAAATGTTGCGCACACAATCAACACAAATTCCACACCCTTACGAGGAACTAGACCGATGGAACCGATAACTTGGGCAATTATCTTAATCGTTGTTGGCGCTTCGTTGATTGTTCTGGAACTATTCATTCCCTCCGGCGGAATCATCGGGTTCTTGTCCGCAGCGTCATTTATCGCCGCTGTCGTCAAGGGATTTTATATTGACACCGCCACCGGATTTTCGATTCTGGGTAGTGCACTTGCAATAGCCGGTCTGATGATCGTATTGATAATTAAATATTGGCATCACACGCCTATTGGTAGCCGCGCTTTACCACCTGATTTACGAGTGTCCGAGGCCGTTGTAAGCAGTCTAGAACACCTCCAGGGAGCGCAAGGAATCAGTCGTTCGGACTTAATGCCCAATGGCGAAGTTGATATCGATGGAAAACACTATGACGCGGTAAGTTCAGGCACGTTTATCGCTGAGGGAAATGCTGTGCAAGTTACCGATGTGCGAGGTAATCGACTATTAGTTCAAGCGGTAGAGATTCAACAGGCGACTGCTGTGATACAAAACAATGAAGACGCTGGCATCGACTATTCAGTATTTGAGGAAAATATCGATGAAACCGATCCCACTACAATTTAGTTGAGAATCAAACCTGCTATTTTTTTATGACTTACTGGTGAAAGACGTAGCCATGTTTGGTAAACTACATCATCGGTTGGAAAAACAACTTATTGTCTATTCGTCGAATTACATCTTTTCTTGTTTTTTTAAGGTTAGCTGTTCACCATGTCACATCTCATTGTACTTGCATCGAATGAAGAATTAGGTATAGGTTTGGCCATTGCTGCCCTAGTAGTATTGCTGGTCGTTTCCTACGTCTTTTTCTCGTATTTCCGCCTTTACATTCAATGCAAGTTGACACGGGCAGGCATTGGATTTATGGACCTCTTGAGTATGACGTTTAAGAAAATTCCCGTTAACATGATCGTGCAAAGTAAAATCATGGCAGTCAAAGCTGACCTCACAGAAGAACAAGGTATTACCGTCGATGCCCTCTGCTCACATCACCTTGCCGGTGGAAACGTTTCCATCGTTATCCGCTCGCTGATTGCAGCTCGCAAAGCCAAGATTATTAAACTCACGTTTTTGGAAGCCATGGCCATTGACCGTGCCGGTCGAAACGTCCTGGAATCCGTACAATTCAGCGTTTACCCAAAAGTTATTGACTGTCCATCACCAAATTCCGGTAAGCAAACACTAGACGCCGTCGCCCGTGACGGTATTCAATTGCGAGTCAAAGCACGCGTTACGGTACGATCCAACCTGCAACAACTCATCGGTGGTGCGTCCGAAGAAACAATCATGGCCCGTGTCGGTGAAGGAATTGTCAGCGCCATTGGTTCAGTCGATACCTACTCAAAAGTACTCGAAAATCCTGACTTAATTTCTCGCCAGGTACTTGCCAAAAATCTCGACTCACAAACCGCATTCGAAATTGTGTCCATCGATATCGCAGATATTGATGTCGGTACAAACATTGGGGCTCGCTTACAGGCGGACCAAGCGGAAGCGGACACGCGGGTCGCGCGGGCCCGTGCTGAAGGCCGTCGAGCGATGGCCGTGGCTGCTGAACAAGAACAAATTGCTGCCATCGTCGAAAGCGAAGCGGAATTGGTGAAAGCCGAAGCGACGGTTCCCGAATCAATTTCTACGGCACTCAATTCCGGCAGACTTTCAATCATGGATTATTACCGCATTCGCAATATTCAAGCTGACACAAAAATGCGGACTTCGTTTTCCACGACGGTGACAGATCACACCGCTTATGAAGACGGAGACAACTAAGTATGCTACTGTTCATCGACAAAATATTCAAAGGCATTGCTAAAGCCGTTGAAGAAATGGAGCGGCAGCAAGCTGAGCAAACGGCCCGACAACTGGCCGCTCGTGATCGCCGCACGGCTGCACAGCGGTCCGTTGAGCAAGGTTCCGTTACACCAATTCAACTCGGGCAACAACAAGAAACAAAAACGCCCGTCGCGGCCCATCATGTGCACAGCCAAATCGAACACTATCGGGATGAAAACGTTTTCGATGAATATGTCGCTGACTACCATGACCCGACGGACGGACCCGTCGATGTAGTCGATTTGTCTTCGATTCAAAGCAAATCTTCGTTCGAATCTGATCGGACCCATCAAATTCCTCTCGCCCCCCATGCATTGAATATTTTATCGCAATCCAACGGACCTCGCGACGCCTGCATACTCAATGAGATCTTTAACCGCCCCGAACATCGCTGGGGATAATGACGGGTTGCCCGTGCAACAACGCGAATTTGGGTTTGTGTTCACAAATTGAAGCGACCAATAACACCAGTGCGATACGAATGGTAAAATACCCTTTTTCATATTCTCTAATCTTATTTGCTTCAGGAACACACTCATGAATGACACACACATCCCTACCATTGAACCCGGCACGACAAAAATTGGCTGGATCGGCACGGGTGTCATGGGCTCCAGTATGTGTGCTCACCTTATGAAACAAGGGTTTCAAGCAACCATTTACACGCGCAGCCCAGAAAAAGCTCAATCCCTAATTGAACAAGGTGCAACTTGGGTCGATAGCCCGAAGGCCGTGGCCGAAAACAGCGATATTACGTTTGCGATCGTGGGTTTCCCTGCCGATGTACGTGAAGTTTTTTTGGGTGAAAATGGAGCGATTGCGGGCAGCACCGCTGGTAACATCCTAGTCGACATGACCACCAGCGAACCATCACTCGCGGTTGAAATCTATCAGGCTGCTGCCGAAAAAGGAATTCACAGTGTCGATGCTCCCGTGTCCGGTGGCGATGTTGGTGCCAGCAACGGCACGCTTTCAATTATGATCGGTGGCGATAAAAATGTCGTCGATGCACTGCAACCGATGTGGGACGCGATGGGTAAAACAATTGTTCACCAAGGCGCAGCCGGCGCTGGGCAACACACGAAAATGGTAAACCAAACACTGATCGCCACAAACATGATTGGCGTCTGTGAAGCATTACTCTATGGATACAAAGCTGGCTTAGATCTACCAACAGTCATGAAATCTGTAGGTTCTGGAGCTGCCGGTAGTTGGTCTCTTGCCAATCTCGGGCCACGTATCATCGATAAGAACTTTGACCCTGGTTTCTTCGTTGAGCACTTTATCAAAGACATGGAAATTGCTATCAACGAAGCAAACAAGATGGGACTTTGCCTTCCAGGCCTAGCGCTAGCAAAACAACTCTATGAAGGGCTAAAATCTCAAGGCCACGGTCGTGCTGGCACGCATGCATTGCAACTCGCATTAGCATCGATGTCTGGTGTCGAATGGAAATAGATTAGCGGACGTAAAACATTGCAATTCACACCCAACTGACAAAGCACTCCTATTTTGAATAACGCACGCCTTGCGTATTGAGCTTGCGACGATATACCTTGTCCATCGTTGTCACGTACAGAGTGTCCAAGTTTTTACCGCCAAAGCATATATTGGATAAAAACTTTTGCTGGGGTTTGGCGATGATGCCACTGAGTCGCCCTTGGGTATCGAAGACTTGCACACCTTCATGCGTGCACACGTACAAACGACCCACAACGTCGACTGTCATTCCATCGGCACCACTCTCGGTTTCCCCTACAGGTAAACGCATCGTACTGTAGGCCTGTTTATGAGATAAACTTCCGTCAGCTTCAATGCGATACGTCCACAGTTCGCTACCTTTGGTGTTCGAAACGATTAGTTGTTTTTGATCGGGCCAAAGAATAATGCCGTTGGGTGAAATCATGTTTTGATCGACTTGCTGAAGCTGCCCTTGGGGGGACACATACCACACCTTTTTGTTTCCATGATCTGTAAAATAGATTCCCCCCGCACCATTCACTACCAGATCATTACAAACAATATCTGATACGATCGGAGTTGGTTTTCCTGCCGCGTCAAACTTTACAATCGCTCCGCCTCCAATACTCGCCCCATACAGTACATTTTCTGGCCCCATGATGGCACCAGCCGTGCGGTTTGTTTGGTCACTCCACAAAGTGACTTTTCCGGCTAAATCAACTTTGTAAATTTCCGATTTTGGGACATCTGTGAAAAACACTTCACCGGCAGTATTCACAGCGGGACCTTCAGTAAACGTGTGATCTGCTGACACCAATTCCCATTTTTCTCCATCAATCAGGATCATCGAGAGTGGCAAATCTTGTGATTCAACCGTTGCATTCGCACCTAAAAGTGAAATTACAACTGCAATCAGCATCGCTATGTTATTACGAATTTTCATAAAATAACCCTTGTCTTCAACAAACCTAAATATCTAACAACCAATTTTCAATAACGAGGCTTTACTTAGCAGCCACATCTTTCCAAAGCCAACGCAATGCGTCTGGTAGAATCGTTCCGCCATGCCGACCACTGTGACCTTCTATGCCCATTACTAACTTGACATCGTATTTTGAATATTTGAGGGCTGCTTCCATTTGCAAATTTGATAGCGGCCAGTTTCCGAACAAATTATCCAAGTCGCCTTTACCCTCCTGTAAAAACACTCTAATCGGCTTCCGTTCAGTTTTACGAATCAATGCCGGATAGACATGGCCACCGCGGATGTTAGTAAAGCTGCCGACGTAGGACAAAACTTTTGAAAATACGTCGGGACGTTCCCACGCTGCAGTAAACGCACAGATCCCGCCGCTACTAATTCCACAAACAGCGCGGCTATTGGCATCATCCATTAAGTTATATTGCTGCCCCAAAGCGGGCAACATTTCTTCGATTAGAAATCTAGCATATTGATCACCAAGACTATCATATTCAAAGCTACGATTTCTGCGGGCCTGGGCACCTGCGGCAGATGCCGGAATAACTCCAGGATTAATAAACAACCCGATCGTCACAGGCATTTCCTTTTTGTGAATCAAGTTATCAAAGACGATGGATACTCGCGAATGTCCGTTTTCCCGAACATAACCACCACCATCATTGAAAATCATCAAGCAAGCTGGTTTGGATTTATCGTATTGTGCTGGTACATAAATCCAATAATCACGAACCGTCCCCGGAAAAATTTTGCTCTGGTCCCACACATGCTTGGTGACAACACCTTGAGGTACACCTTCTTGCCGCTGTGAATCTGGGCCGTACTTGTAGGGACTTTGGGCAACAAGCGACAGGGGCAACAGACAACAGAATAAAGTAATAACAACACGTAAGGCAGAAATTGACACGAAGTGAATCCTTGTTTGAATAACAGCAAAGTCTAATCGAAGCCTATATTCTAACATCTTTCGCAGCACACAGTTCACTCGACAATGCGCATGAAGAAACGACGCCTGTCTTATACAGACGTCGTTCATTGTTTTGATAATAGTCTTTAAGCGAGACTATTTCTTACGGTGACGGATCTTCGCGCGCATCCGGCGTTTTTTTCGTCCAACTTTACGGCGGCCTTTACCAGTTCGTTTGCTTCCCACAGGAAACCCTCCAATATGCTTTATTTGTTAGTCCGTGTTGATTCTTGCCTAAATTTATTCCTACAAACTACTTCTGCAGAAAAACTAATCCTATCTATAAATTCGACAATACGCAACAGGTACAACGACCTCAAACACCGCGATACTAGACATTTACCGGTCGATTGGCAGTCGCATATATTCCAGCCACAACTAGTTTTCTCGTTCTAATACGCTGCGTTTGTCTAAATCAAATGCTTTCCCAGACGGTACGGACAAATACCCTAAATCCGTTTTCACCGCGTCTGGAGACCGATCGAAAAAGTGTACTTTCCCAGGTCCTCGAACCTCAGCAATCCCGCCTTTGACAATCAACGCCGTGGCTTCATCAATGCCGATTCCCAGCACTTGAGGATACCTCTTCACCAAACTCGCCATATCCGCAAACCGATTTCGCTGAGCAAAATGCTGATCGATCGCCACACCGGGCAAGAAACCAAATCCTCGTTCATACCCAGCAGCCATGATGTCCAAATTTCCCAATGGGTTTCCACGTGCCAAATAGTCACCTTGAATCGATGCGCCCGCGCTGCTGCCTCCAATCACTCCGCCACGCTTCAAAACAGCGTGCAGTAAAGGGTACGCTGTTGTCTGCTCATACGCATCGACAAATCGCCATTGCCGTCCGCCACCAAACCACACACCCGTTGCATTTTTCAACGCCTGCAACATCTCACGGGATTCGACGTCCTCCAATTTACGTTGCGTCAACACAGTTACATCTGTCACGCCGATCTTGGCAAACATTCTCTTGCCGGTCGTGCCAGGCAACGGATCTGGCATCGCGGTAGGCAATACAACAATTTTGGCAGCGTCTCCTCCTGCGAGTTCTGCAAATTCCTTAACCAACTCTAGCGACATTCCACCGCCACCGACAATCATCAACGCCCCACGCTTAACTTGAATTGCCGGAGTCTTCTTAGGCGGAAACGGTTCTGCTTGGCGAGCTCGCGCGACCCTCTGTAGCGACGTCAAATCCAACGCGGCACCATGTTCATAACCTTTTTGTTGTGATTCGAGATCGTACTTATCCGATTTTCCAAAACAAACAGTGACTTGGCCGGCGCCAACGACACGCATCATCCGTCCCTCCACAAGTAATGCTGTTTGTTCATCAATCCCCAGTCCTACCTTTAATGGGTTTTGATCTACGGCGCCCATTAATCGAGTCAATCGATTGCGTTCGCTAAAGTGTTGATCAATAATCGTGCTGGGCAATAAGTCAAATCCCTGCCCAATGATTGCTTCCGTTTTTCCACTTTGAATCATCACTCGCGATTGAATCGCCGCTCCGGCACTACTACCACCAACAACACCACCACGCCCGAGCAAAGCCAGCACACGCTCTTCAAACAAAGTTCCTACATATGCGTCCGCGATTTTCTGTTGTGACCCGCCAACAAACCAGACACCAGTCGCTTTATCAAGAGCGGCAACAAACTCAGCGCTATTGGCCTCATCACGACTACGCGTGTGCATTAACACGGCATCTGCAATTTCTTCGTCTTGCCAATCCTTTAAGATCGACGCACTAGCCTCGGCGTCGTCCGCTCGTATTGACGCGGTCGGCACAATCACTAAGCGAGCATCTTTACTGCCTGCCCAAGCCAAAAATACTTGGCGTACCACGGGCGGCAAATTGCCGCCACCGCCAATGACCAATTTCCCCGGAGCACCCGTGGGATCAATGCGAGACGAATCTGCAGCCACAAGTTGTACCGTCAGGCAAATCAATACCAAACCAGTTAACCAGCGACTAAACGTTTGTTTGAAAAATGACGGCATTGATCTGTTTTCCTGCAGTAAATTAATGACCTAATATATTTTGAACACTTCACCCGAAGTTATCAGTTTTTAGTTAAATTGCAATTCATCGGAGTTTGCTCCGTCCGTATCGTAAACGCAGCTATTTCGAAAAATTACTGCGCCCGGCCAAAGCCAAACAATTTTGGATGCGGTCAAAATACCGACATCCTCTCTGTTATACCTCATCATTGCTCTATAGAAACAATAGAGACAGCCAACCACGCGTCAATCACTATTTTCTGCAGCACGCGCACGCAATGCTTGTTCACCTGCTTGCAGCACTTCTAGAATGCGATCAACGTCATAGACGCAGCCGCCCCACGTTCCCCCACCCACATTTTGCAATGCCGCCCACAATCGTGTGTCGTCTGGCAAGTTCGGATCTGGACTTAACTCAGGAAATATCGGACGTTTTTCCAACAATTGTGCCACTTCAAACTCCGACAATTCCTGCTGCTCATCACCGACTAAATCAATAGAACCCGTCAGTTGATTACGATCTACAATAATTCGTATTTGATCGCCATCTCGAACTTTACCAATCGGCCCCCCCGCTAGTGCTTCCGGACCGACATGTCCAATACAGGCGCCGGTACTGACTCCGGAAAATCGAGCATCGGTAATAATCGCCACATCTTTACCCCAACTAAGGAACTTTAAAGCGGAGGTCAATTGATAGGTTTCTTCCATCCCAGACCCCAGCGGTCCGCGACCAATCAGCACGAGGATATCCCCTGCTTTGAGTGCTGGTTCACGTTGCCCCTTGATCGCTTCGATAGCCGCTCGTTCGCTGGTAAAGACTCGCGCAGGCCCCGTCTTACGATAAACACCATCATCATCAACCACACTCGGATCAATCGAAGTCGCCTTAATAACAGAACCTGCTGGGCAGATATTTCCCTTTGGAAAACAAACGGTACTGGTCAAGCCTTGTTCTTTGGCAACAGTCGGCGACAAAATAACATCATCTGGATCGATGCCATCATATTCCCGTAGTCGATCTCGCAATACTTGCCGACGCTGAGATTGCTCCCACCAATTCAGTACTTCATCAAGCGTACATCCACTCACCGTCATGACAGTCGTATCTAACAGGTTTGCTCGACGTAAATGCAACATGACTTCCGGCACACCACCTGCCAAAAAGAACTGAATCGTCGGATGGCTCGATGGGCCATTGGGCAGCACATCGACAAATCGCGGTACCTGACTATTAACCTCGCTCCACTGCTCCACACTTGGACGCTGTAAACCTGCGGCATGAGCTATGGCTGGAATGTGCAGCAACAAATTGGTCGAACCGCCACAAGCTGCATGTACAACCATCGCATTACGAATACTTGCATCCGTAAGAATATCAGCAGTCGAAAGCCCCCGTTCGGCTAACCGCTGTATCGCAGTTGCGCTGCGAGTTGCCACCTCTAGCCATATTGCTTGCCCACTTGGTGCCAGCGCCGCATGTGGCAACGTCAATCCCAAAGCTTCTGCGACAACTTGACTCGTCGCGGCCGTCCCCAGAAACTGACAACCACCACCGGATGTTGCACAAGCGCGACACCCGGCGACCGCGGCATCTTCTAATGTGATTTCGCCGTGGACATACCGTGCTCCGATCGTTTGCACTTGCCCCGCGTCTTCTCCGTCCTCTGGTGGTAATGTCACCCCACCGGGAACAATAATCGACGGCAAATTGTTCATGCCAGCCAAGGCAACCATCATAGCTGGCAGACCTTTATCGCACGTCGCAACGCCCAGCACGCCGCGTCTTGTGGGCAGCGAACGAATCAGGCGGCGCAAGACAATCGCCGCGTCGTTACGATACGGAAGGCTGTCGAACATCCCTGTGGTCCCCTGAGTACGACCATCACAGGGATCACTACAATGCGCCGCAAAGGGGATTCCACCATCAGCACGAATCGTCTTCGCTGCTGCTTGAACCAACAAACCGACCTCCCAATGCCCCGTGTGGTATCCCAGCGCAATGGGCGTACCATCATCCGCTCGTACGCCACCTTGTGTACTTAACACTAAATATTGTGGTCCCAATAACTCTTCCGCGGTCCAACCCATCCCTGCATTTTGAGTCATTCCAAAGAGATCGCCACTCGACCATGTCTTGAGCATTTCATCCGTTAACGGCAATGCTCCACGTGGGCCATCCGCGGTCGTTTGAATATTCCAAACCGATTTTTCGGATGATTCCATCAGCGATTTCAAGTACTGTAATGAATCAGTATTTTGGTTCATCTTGTTTTTCCTTGATTCCGGCTTCGTGCAAGCCGGAATCTAAATTTTTGTCTTTAGATTGCAACATACGTTGTGCAATTAATGTTAACCCAATTGGGACGCAAATACTGACTCCTAAGGCTACCGGAAACCAGTGGTGTTGCTGGGCGAACGCGCCAAACAACGTGTATCCCAGTGAGATACCGAGATTACTTAATAGAACAGGTGGGAGAAACCGTCGCCACGATAAGCGATGCATCCCCATTAACAAAATACTTGCTTCTGCGACCACTGGCACTCCCCGCGAAAGAATCAGAAACATCGGCCCAAAACGGCCTGCCAAATCTCTCGCATTTTCTAATTGAGCAGCACTGGAAAACCGTAAGGCAAACTGCGGGCCGTATTTACGAGCCAGTGTAAAACCGATCACCGCTGCCAGTGACATTCCTACCCACGACACCAGTGTCCCGCTGGCCCAGTGCATTTTACCGCCAATATAAGTCGTTATCACACTCGATGGAATCGGCAATATGAGATCACCAGAAAGTAACGCGATCACAATCCCAGGCAAATAACGTGAATTTTCTAGACCACTGACCCACTGCTCCATCAAATCACCCAAAAACAAAAAGGGAATGATGGGTACAGCGAGGACGACAACGACTGGAATCAATTGTCTCAACATCGTTTTCATCGCTGTCATCCATTCCTGCGCGGCCTCAGTAGAATCGCTTAAGCAACTTCGTCCAATGAAGGACGTCGCCGATATCTCGTGATTTTGTGCCATAAGATAGAGCAAGGCGACGCACATAGGTAATACAGGAAGATGACTGGTAATGCTAATTCTCGGAACATCAAAACACCAACAACAGCGAACAGTATCTGCACAAGGCGAACAAAGTTTTTACGGCTCTTTCTGCGACTTGCAAGTTGCTTGCCAAGATGCGGGTAGGGGACACGTGAGACCATTAAACAGGCAAGTGCAAATGTTAACAGCGGCACCAAAATCATAGAAATGTCGTAGATAATAATACCCACTTTCTGTTGCTGCGGATCCGGATTATTCACCAGAAACATCACATCTGGCATCGCAATGGCAAAAGTTGCAATCGCTCCTGCAGCAGCTGGCGATGGCAAACCGCGAAAATAATTCCCAACTCCACTTTCAGTCTCCGCTTCCACATTATACCGTGCTAGTCGCATGATGGCACATAACGTGTAAATACCCGCAATGCCTTGAATAAAACGCGCGGGCAGTACTTCAGAAAAAGAGAGCATAATAAACGCCGGCGCGACACCGAATGTAATGACATCGCACAAACTATCGAGATGCAATCCAAAACGACTTACTTGATTCGTCCAGCGGGCAACTTGACCATCGAGTGTATCAAACAACATGCCTAGAAAAATCAACATCCCTGCCCATTGTAGCCACTGGTAAGAATCGCTATTTAACGCCCGATACCCTTCGGCTTCTGCAAGTACGCCTAGGAACTTAGTGGAAAAACCAATCGCAATTAATCCACATATGGCGTTTCCCAACGTCATTAATGTTGGATATATTGGAAATCGTGAATCCTCCAATTCTCCGGTTTGATCATCGTCATTGAGTAATTCAACGTTATTCATGGATTTGATTATAGCGTGCCTTATTCAATAAATCTCCCAGAACGCACCAATAAACCAACGGCCAAGGCCCGCTTGAGACCTAATCAACATACCGTGCGATAATCGAACTGCCTGCTTGAACTTTGGTGCCGATCTCCACAACCAACTCCAGTCCTTCTTCCCTGGGAATAATCAGCTCCGTACGAGATCCGAGTTTAATCATCCCGAATTGCTCACCCCGCTGATAACTGTCTCCCGTATTGGCGTGACAGACAATTCGTCGTGCCAGTTGCCCAGTAATTTGCCGCACCCGCATCACGCGATGAGGAGCCTCGATTCCCTCAATCCATAACTCCAACCGCTCGTTTTCCCAGGCAGACTCGGGTTTTAGTGCACTGAGGAATTTCCCTTGGCGGTAGCCAGAGCCAAATACGGTCGCAGCAATCGGCATGCGGTTTATATGAACATTAAAGACAGAGAGGAAAATTGCTATTTTGATAGCCGGACCATCTAAGATCTCGTCATGCTCAATTTCTTCAATTAAATCGACGCGACCGTCTGCGGGGCTAACCACTAAGCCCGATTCCGCTGGGACTTCACGCCGTGGATTTCTGAAAAACCAAATAATCTCAGCCTGCAACAATATCGGAAGCAGTGCTACAACTGACCACCCGATTGAATGGCGACAAGCCAATATCACGAACAAGCACGACAGTGGAATCAACACGGATGAAAAAATAATCATCTCCGCTAATCCAGCACGTGCAAACGGTAACTGGTCTCGCCATGTAAACGGATCGTCGGCAGCAGACCAAGAATATCCCTCTTGGTTTACATGAAATTTTAAATCTCGGGGGTCTAATACATCCCACTGACATTGGTTTTCACTGCCGCGGCGTGACTTAGCCATCCGCTTTAGATACCCGCGCCTAAACAGCCGTAAATAAAATCTGCGCCAAGCACCCCACGTTAACTCGATACGCATACAAACGCCACCACCAGGCTGAATGCAATCAATTTGAGAATCCAACGCCAGAATTTTTCGACCGGTGGACGTTTGCTTGGTTAAAGTTTCAGAAGAATTCTGCATGGATGCTATTGTCACGTAAGCCGAACGTAGCGGGAAGTTCGAATTAGTTGAAAAGGGTGTTTAGATGAAAAGTAGGCCCGGACGGACTCGAACCGCCGACAAAGGGATTATGAGTCCCCTGCTCTAACCAACTGAGCTACGGGCCCATGCAATATTCAAATTCAGATGACCTTTCAGGAACTGGCCTCAAAAGTCATGTGAATCACCTACAATTTCAACAATTTTTGCTCGCTTGTCTACCCTACGAGGCAATGAGATTTATCCACAACCAAAGCGTATAATTCGCTTTATTGCGTGATATCGTAACAATGAATGATATCTTGGTCTCGCAAGTACAGTTTGCCATTTGAGATTACGGGGTGCGTCCACACCTTGCCACGGTCACTGCGAATGCTAGAGAGTGGGATGAGCTTAAACCGGCCATGCTCTTGGTA
>JABJJO010000109.1 GCA_018660825.1 Planctomycetaceae bacterium
CTCGCAATGTCATTGTTCCACGAATTACTCCGCTTTGCAATCAAAGAATTTACCCGGTAGAGTTCGCGGTGAAAATGCTATAGTAAGTTTGCTTTACAAACGTCGAGACGTGATAATGCCTTATGACATATATCTAAACCTAGCCGAGCTTAATCTATGCGAGTTTCAATCCCCCGCCGAAAATTCCTTTCACTTCTCTCCGCGACAATCGCTTTCACATCGTCGGCCAACCGCTTGGTATCCGAGGAGGACGGTCGACCACCGGTCCAACGCCCCCGATCAACAGACGGCGATGACCGATTTGAACCTCAGTGGGACGAGCAATTCACGTTAACCGTTGGCAATCAGGGAGCGGACATCAATGGCAATTCGGACCGGGCCTTGCAAGCGGCAGTCGATTACGTAAATCGCATGGGCGGTGGGACTGTACATATTATGCCTGGTAAGTTCACGCTTCGTAATTCCGTTGTGTTACCTTCGCGCATTCGCATTAAGGGTAGCGGCGCTGACACGCTGATTACTAAAGGGGAATCCGTTACCGCCAACATTTCTGAAGACTCCGACTGGTATGACCAAGAAATCACTTTGAAGGATGCTAAGAACTTCCAAGTTGGCGATGCGGTGTTCATACAAGTCCGAAATGCGAGTCACGATGGGCTTGACACCATCAAGCGGACACTCGTGTCTCGCAGTGGAAACCGCTTTAAACTCAATGACGGCTTGCGAAAAAACGTTTGGCTTAAGGGGAAACCGACGGCGACCTCCGTGTTTCCTCTTTTCTCAAGTGAGCATACCGCCGATGTTCGAATCGAGGACGTTGTCCTAGATGGGAATCGTGCGAACAACGTCAATATGAATGGAAATTATGGCGGTTGCATCTTTCTGCAGGACTGTAACCGCTACACTATGAACAATGTGACCGCCCGTAATTACAACGGTGACGGGATTAGTTTTCAAATTTGCCATGACATCGTCGTGGAAAACTGCCATTGCCACGGCAATCAGGATTTAGGTGTTCACCCCGGCTCAGGCTCTCAACGCCCGTTAATACGCCACAACAAACTGCACGATAATGGAATCGGTATTTTTTGGTGCTGGGGGGTGCGTTATGGCTTGGCCGAGCACAACAGTATCCAGCGCAATCGCAATTTTGGCATTTCAATTGGGCATTGTGATACCGACAACATAATGCGATTCAATACGGTTGTGGACAGTGGCAAAGTAGGCATACTGTTCCGCGACGACGCACGTGGCAAAGATTTCTGGGCAAATCGCAATGTTATCGAAGATAACAAGATCATCAACAGCGGCGCCGCCGATGGGATTGGGATTTTAATAGAAGGCCAAACTCGAGATACCCAAGTCCGCAACAACGTGATTATTGAAAAACGGGGTCCAATGAATCGAATTGCTATTAAGATTCAAAAGGACGTCGGCAACCTCAAACTAGAAAGCAACACGATCGAGGGATATAACAATACCGTCGTCGACAAGCGTCAGTGATACGTAATCTACAAATCGAATTCCGCTAGCCCCGCCCTTTCCGTCGTTGCAAGCCGTTTTTGCCGGCGGAAGTGTGAGCCTACTTTTGGCGATCCGATGCGTTAATTAGTCCACCTTTCGGTTCTGCTTGATAGGCCCTCACATCTTCGATCAACAACTCCACAGCCTTGTCCAACTGCTTGTCAACTCCACTAGGCATTTCCCCAGGTTGCGGCCAAATAATTACGTGGGGCCGAGCACCGTTCAACTCCATATCCTCACCTGTTTCTAGCACGTACCAACCGCGAAACGGAATACGAATACTTCCCGCGTCCATAATCGACTTACTACCTGTACTGATCACACTGCCGGATGTTGGTACTCCCACAATCTTGCCCCGCCCGAGGCCCTTTATAGCGTGGCTAAAGATTTCCGCGTTACTGTGACTGTTTTGATTGCACAACACGACAATGGGTTTATTCCAAGACGCGTAAACCTTCCGATCTTGCGGATATCCCTCACCACCACCTCGTGGTTTAGTAACTGCATGTCGAGGTTGGTTGAGAATTGTTAGGAGATGATCTGTTGTGAATCCGCCACCGTTTTCTCGCACATCAATCACGATTCCTTCTTTTCCATCCGCCACTTCAAATAATTCTCGTTCAAACCGATGAAGACTAGACATGTTCATCGCCCGAATATGTAGATATGCCAACTTGTTATCGGACAACTCTGCGACCTTAGATTGATTTTGGTCCAACCAGCGTTCATACAACAAACCGCGAACAGTCGCATATGTCGTCGCCCGAATTGTAACGGTTAAACTCTCATCCAGTCGCTTGATGTTCAGCACAATATCCCGCGACAACTTACCATTCATGACACTGCTCTCGTCAATAGCGGGATCAACTTCAATACCATCAATGCTCAATATAACGTCATCAACAAGCAACTGACTTTTATGTCGCGCGCTCGGGCTGTTTTTGATGATCTCTCGCACTTTCCATCCCGGGCCCGCATGCGCCGTGTCATACAACACTCCGAGATGCGCCGTAACGTCATCTATCGATAGTACCGGCGCTGTATCGGTTTTACCGCGATACCCAAGGTGTGAACCATTAAGTTCCCCTAACATCAAAGACATCACTCGAGAGAAATTTGCGTTAGACTTGCAGGCTGCCGCCGCGTCGATGTATTTTCTGCGAATTTGATCCCAATTGCGATTATTGAAGTTGCCGTCGTAATAATCATCTCGCATCGCCGTCCAACCTTCCCGGAACACTTGGCGATTGTACTCGCTTAGAGAATATGTTTGCCGCGCGCTAAACACATAAGATTCCCCACCACTGCCACTTGCGCCACCCCAACCTGGGACTCCCCCCTTTAACCAATACAGTCTATTCCCCGAGAGTCGCCAATCAACAACTGTCGCCTTGACGGGCAATATCATCCTTGGAGTAGTGCTATTATATGGACTAATCGCGAAGACACCTTCCTTCCCGTCAATTTTTGCGCTAAACATCAGGGTCTTGGAATCTGGCGACCAATTTAGCCCACTTTCGCTGACGTTGGGGATTGGAACTTGGCGTAAACGCCGGTGAACATTCAATAAGTCCAACGACAAGCCGTTCGCCGTTCCTGGTTGCGATTCTGCTTCTTTGGTTCCCTGGAGTTTTATGTCGGCAATAGTGTCGTCAGTGTTAATGACGTCAAAATTATCAGCATTTGATTTCAACGCTCGCTGCAATGTGACATCTCGTTTTGTCTGCTCGTGCAATGAGTTGACAAGCGGGACATAATAGATATCCACCTCGTCATCCACTCTCCGCCCGACAAACGCTATCGTTTTCCCATCTTTCGACCAGACGGGCGATCCCTCGTTATCCGGATGGCGCGAAATATTTGTTACTTTTGTTGGGTCGGCGACGTTAACTACAAACACATCATAATTAAAGTTGTCATCTGCCGCCGAATAGACTAGCCAATGGTCGTCGGGCGCCCAGTCGTAGCTAATCCCACTCCATGTGTCTACCAACTTTCGCGGTTGGGCATCTTCTAGTTGCAGTGGCAATATCCATAGACCATCCCGCGAACGCGTATAAGACAGATGCGAACCCTTTGGGCTGATCGCCAATTCCTCCTCCGTGACGTCGTCATCGGTCACTTTTTCGATAGTGAATGAATCGTTTCGCCACCAAGGTTGTTTTACATCGTTCCGCTGAGCACGTAGCACGTCAGTTTGTCCGGCGATCTGGCCAATGAAATACAAAGACTTGCCGTCTTTCGTGAAAACTAAGTCGGTTTCCCATGCCGGCGTGTTGGTGACTTGAACTGGCTCCTTTAGCAGAGTATCCATAACCCAGATATCGCCACCGGCTATGAAAGCCATTACTTTTCCACTTGAGCTGTAAGAAATCTGAGTTGCCTTTGTTAGAGTGCGTTCGATCTTGTCTTGCAAAAATAGATCACCCAAATACTCCAACTTCACGATCTGGGGTGATTTGTTTTTTGTTGGATTGAATCGATACAAGTCAAACAACCGGCGAAAGACCATGGTCTGACCGTCCGCCGAGAGCGCTGGGGCGACGACTCCGTCATCCTCAAAGACCGTCAACTGTTTACGCTTTTGTGACTTAATACGGTAGTTCCAAATATTGCGGGTTCCGTCAGCTTCTGATACGTAATAAAAGGACTCGCCGTCGGGGGCCCACACTGGATACCGACAATCGTCGTTGTCGTCGCCGACAAGCTGTTCATATCCCGCCGCGCTAGAACGCTTTATCCAGATCTGAGACGCCTTACTACCGATGTATCCTTTTCTGGACCACGTCATTCCTTCGCGGGTGAACAGAACGGACTTGCCGTCCGGCGCTAATGCCGCCATGGCGCCATAGGCGTCGAACAGTAGGTGCTCACCACTTTGTGGAACTGTCGCAGAAATCGTAAAATATCTCGTATCCCAGCGAAACCAATGGTCGCGGCGCCCAGTGACAAACAATGATTGATTATCATCACTGAACCCGATCGGTCGAGTCCCTTCACTGTGAAAGGTCATTTGCGTCGGTGCCCCGCCATCAATGGACATTGTGTACGTCTGCTCAGCGCCAGTGCGATTACTTGTGAAAGCAATCGAATTACCATCGCTTGAAACGCAAGGATATCCTTCGGCCGCAGCATGCGCTGTCAAACGCGTAATACGCCCCCCGTTTGTGGGACCGCTCCACACATCTCCTCGCCATGAAAACACAACTTTATCACCATCTGGGGTAAGGTTAATACCCGAAACAAGTTTGACTGGTTCTGCATTGGCATAATCCGACAAAACTAGACAGACTATCAGTATATTGACACATTTTTTGATCTTATTCATCGCGTGATATTTCCACAGTAGAATATAATGAATTGGTATTTGTCTTAGCATAATTACACGGACAAAGGACTCAAGTCCTTAAATGGCTTTGAGATGGTGATCTATTATCCGCTATATTTGTTCCAAATCAATTTGGCCGCTCCCCTAAATGTGAAGACTATCCCTTTAAACTTGACCCGCGATGGCTGATACACCTATTAAACCACTTCTACATACACTCCTGTGCATTAACGCCTTGTATTTGATTGCAGGTGCCTCTTACTCCCAAGAAGTAGCAAGCTCACAATCCACTATAAAAATGGCGGAGTCTGCTGTTCACTGGTACAAACCACTGGCAGGCGGCCCTCTTAAATTATTGGTCATTTTAGCCGCGGATAACGCCAACGAAGTTGATGAACTAGCACAACGTCTGGATATGGTTGCGAACGTCATTCAAACTCCCGCACGCGATGTTTGGCACCGTCCGCCCTCTGAGTCTGACCAAGTTAATTCCCTCACAAACAGGCATCTCGGATTAACAAATAAATACGACTGCATCCTGATAGGAAAGGTTGCTTGGGACGTGATCCCAAATGGGGAGCGTGAATTAATTATCAAACACGTCGAACTGGGGGCAGGTTTAGTCTACGTCAGTCCGTACTTGCAGGATGCGACCAGTTCAAAAACAAACTCAACTACCGTAAAATTCAATGAACTCTTTCACGGTTCAGACAACCTGGGCCTATACCGCACAGTTTATGCCCGAACTGCCTATGCCTTCAGCCAGTTAGTTCATTATCGTGATCGTTTGGTAACCTCTGATTTACCCGCCTTGCCACGTGAACTTTATCGGCAGTCACCATTGTTCCTGTCGTCACGGACGTTAGGGAAGGGACGAATTATCGCACTGGATTATGACGACACGGGAGTCATTGGTTTAAACATCCCGGCCTTAATTCCCTTTGTCGATACGGACCACTATAACGCTCTTACCAAACAGATTGTTCCGGCAAGACGTGATCTTTGGTTGTTCGGGTTAACGATGGCCGTGCTGCACTCTAGCAACCGATATTCAACTTCACAGGTTTCATTTCTCATCAAAAGCGTCGTGCCAACGCCGCTCGTGGACCGCAATATTGTGACTCCTCGGCATTTGCGTGAAATGAATCCGCGGCAATTCTATCGATACCGATTGTCCGACGCAGAGTATTACGTTGTTCCACCTCGAGCAGACGAGTCATTAAAAACTTTTCACTACCGAATCCGCTCATCTTTCAACAAGACCATCGTAGCAAAAAATATCGAAATCACCGAACAGGATAAGATAAACTTCAAGCTACCACTGCTTGAAGAAGGGCATTACCTGTTGGATGGGTTCTACCTGGATAAACATGGGAAGGTAATAAACTCAGGCAATACTTCTATTCAAGTCGTCAGCGTCAGCAAAATCCGAGATTGTAAAATATCGTTAGCTGACCTCCGTGACAACGGATACTCGGATTGTGAGCTTGTCTTGTCACAGCGTCTGGCGGACAACCAACACGTCGAAATTTCTATTACTGATATCTCTGGAACTGAGTTGCAAACGATTGCATTTGTCTCCGATGCATTTTCGCGAAAATTCAGGTTCTCGTTGAATTCGCAGAACCTACCCGTACATCCGTTTGTATTGCAGTCCGCCATTGTTGACCGTGACGGCGTCGTTGTTCGCCATCGCATTCTAGTCAATCCGCATTCACGCAAGTAGGCACTAACATCTCACCAACATTGTTCACGCCAACCATAGCAGGTCTGTGGCGCCGCCATTACAAATCGCTTAATAACTAGTGTTCTAATTTTGGTATACTAAAGAGCTTTAACGTCCTCTGGCCCTTCGGAAATAGCTCCCATGCGTTTGTTTTCGCTAGCACTTTTTTGCTTGTTTTCTTACTCAGTGTACGGTACCGACAAGTATGCTGCACCAACGTGTGACATCTTGGTTCAAAACGGGCGCGTTGTCGATGGTTCGGGCAACCCGTGGTTTTATGCTGACATAGCAATCGAGGATGGTAAAATATCAGCTATCGGTAAAAGGTTACCACATATCGCTGTTGTCAAGATTGACGCGACCGGCTTAATCGTTTCGCCTGGTTTTATTGATATTCACTCACACTCCGATATTAACATTCTGAAGGACGGCCTAGCCCAGAGTAAAATTAGGCAAGGAGTCACGACGGAAATACTTGGCGAAGGAGGCTCCGCAGCACCGTCAACCGGAGTCCGCGCTCCGCGTAGCCTGCAAATTGACGAAAAGATATATCGGTGGAGCACGTTTACCGAATACTTTGACCTCGTCGACAAAAGAACGATTTCCGTCAACGTCGCCAGTTACGTCGGCCTCAGCACAATTTGGGAATGCGTCATGGGTAACTCTTTTGCGCGGCCTAACGAAACGCAGTTTTCTGAGATGGAACGATTGATTAAAATCGCGATGCAACAAGGCGCGTTGGGACTTTCTTCGCAAGTAATGATGCCCCCCGGGTCACTTGCTACAACCAATGATTTGGTCCGACTTGCGACTGTTGTAGCTCCGTTCGGTGGTTTGTATTCTACGCATATACGCAACGAGGGATTAGGCGTATTTGCTTCCGTTAAAGAGGCGATTGCCGTTGGCGAACAAGCAGGGATTCCCGTCGATATCATCCATATTAAGATTGCTGATGAATCAAATTGGGGCCGGATGAATGAAGTTGTTCAATTAATCGAAGCAGCGCGTCTTAGAGGCGTTGACGTCCAAGCGAACGTCTACCCTTATACACGCGGGAATAATAATCTGATCAGTATCATACCGCCTTGGGCGCACGAGGGAGGGACTAAACGATTGCTGGAACGACTTGCAACTCCCGCGGATCGCAAGCAAATACATCATGATATCATTAATGGGACTGATGATTGGTACAACCATTACACCGCGGTGGGAGGCGACTGGAGTCGCATGTTAATTAGTGGCAACCACCAATTCCGTGGTTTGACGATGGATCGGGTGTTTATGTTGCGTGGTAATCCAACAGATAAAGTGAATGACCTGCTGTCCTTACTTCAAGAAAATGGAGGAGGAATCTCAACCGTGTATGCCCACCATACGGAGAAGGACATGAACTACGTGCTCCAACAATCGTGGTGCAGCGTTGGCTCAGATGGATCTGCTTATGCAATTGACGGACCGTTGCGAGTGGGGAATCCACACCCCAGAAACTTTGGCACATTTCCTCGAGTGTTAGGCAAGTACGTGCGCCAACAAAAGTTGCTTTCACTCGAGGACGCAGTGCGAAAGATGACTTCACTGAATGCAAACAAGGTCGGACTACGAGATCGGGGGACGATCAAAATTGGCTTCGCAGCAGACGTTGTTATCTTTGACGCAAAAGCAGTCATCGATCGGTCAACGTATACCGCACCTTTCGCCTATCCAGTAGGCATACCCTACGTCATTGTAAACGGCGAATTGACGATTGAAAACGGTAAACACACGGGGGCTCGGGCTGGTACGTCGTTGCGAAAAATTACCCCGCTCAATACTCCTTAGAACCGCGGTCTTCACTAACCAACTCCGCTGCCGTCCGCTGCAAAAGAACCGGCCCCGAAGGTGGCAATCATTGACTAGCATGTTCCCGGGGTCCGTCCGCTTTACCAGGTACTCGCGGGTCATGAACACCCGTCAATAATCCCGTTGAGGGATCACGATAAATCATTTGGGTTGTACCGGTGGAACCACCAATGAGAACAGTATGCCCCCTCTTTCGCAATGATTCGGCGATCATACCGTCTGTACCAGATTCCAAATAGACTTTATTCGGCGACCATTGATGGTGAAACCGCTTCTCGCCGATTGCTTCCTCTGGACTCATCCCTAAATCCAAAACGCGTATCGCGCCCAACAGTGCGTTTGTTATGATTCGCGGACCACCGGCCGCGCCTAGCGTCATCACCGGTTGGCCATCCTTAAGAATAATCGTCGGACTCATACTTGATAGTGGCCGTTTAAACGCCACTACTTCGTTGGCCTCTGACCCAATTAACCCAAATGCGTTGGGCACGCCTGGTGCAATCGAAAAATCGTCCATTTCATTGTTTAAAACTACGCCTGTGCCGGGCACTATAACCTTAGAACCAAATGAAGTATTTACTGTGGCTGTGATCGCGACCCAAAAACCCTCCGCATCAACCGCTGTGATATGAGTTGTGTGCCGATCGAAAATCTTAGTGTCGTCTAGTGCGGGCGTGCCATGTGACAATACCGTGTTAGCCTTATTCAAATCAATTTTAGCGCTCAACTTCCTAGCGTATTCCTTTGAAACCAGGCCGAGCGGTACTTTGGCGTATTTCGGATCACCTAACCAATACGCGCGATCGGCAAAAGCTAATTTCATGGATTCAATAACCACGTGTCTAAAATCATTGGGATTTTGTCCGTATATTGTTTTAAGATCGTATTGTTCCAGAATGTTTAACATCTGCGCGACGTGCACTCCCCCCGAACTTGGCGGAGGAAATCCTACGACGGTATAGCCTCTAAAAGTGGAAATAACTGGCGTTCGTGAGATGGGCCGGTAACGACGAAAATCGCGCAGGGCCAAGATACCGCCGTTATGTTCCATCCAACGACTAATCAGGACGGCAGGTGGGCCACGGTAAAAATACTTGGATCCGAACGCCTGAATTCCAGCAAGCGTTTTTCCGAGGTCAGTTTGAACAAGCTTGGTACCTGCCTTGCGGGGTTCATCGTCACTGTCGAACAATACTTCTCGCGAACCAGAGAACTGACTTAACAGTCGGCTTTTGGAACGAATTCTTTCGGCATATTTTTCAGGAATTGTGAACCCCTCGACGGCATAAGTTATGGCATCACCGAGTAAATCACTCCACGGCTTTCGACCAGCAATCTGCCATGCCATTTCATATGCCGCCACGGCGCCTGGTACGCCGGAAGCCAGCGGGCCAACTTCAGATGCGCCAGGTATGGGCCTTCCATCCCTCAAATACATGTCGGGTTTCGCGGCCCGCGGTGCCATCTCGCGACCATCAATTGCAAGTAACTTCCCATCTGGAGTGCGAATCAGGATGAAGCAACCACCGCCTATTCCCGAGTTGTACCCGTCTACTACCGACAGCGTAAAGGCTGCGGTAATCGCCGCGTCAACCGCATTACCTCCCTGTTGTAATACTCGCACTGCGGCGTCCGTGGCCTCTGGACGTACTGTTGAAACCATTGCCTTATAACTCGTGGAAAGATTTCGCTGCCCAACCGCGCTCTGCGTAATAACAAAACACGCTAACCCGATAAAAGCGATTGTTCGATTAATTCTTTTGACCATTTTTCCCCAAAACCATCCTGTCAATCCTTGACGGAATCTACGCCACACTAACCCAGACTATCACCAAGTTATATGGTAGCGAATTAAAAAAGCCATATAGACCCAGTTGGCAAAATATGCCGCCAGAACTAGGTAAAGCATCGCTGATCCCTATAAATTCCATATAAATCCTCGACTATTTTAAGATGGAATTATCCACTACATTACCAAAAGCGGCGCGAAGCTGCGCAACTTACACAAATTTTACTGTTGAGTACTCGCATTCCACTGCGCATATTCTCAACTTAACGGAAACCACTCGCCGATAAACCTAGCAACAGTACGCGTAACTGATTTTTTACGGAGAAATTTATCATGGACGGTAAAACACTAATTAAGAGCGTTAAGGGTTGGGTTAAAGAACTCACAGAAATTGGCGTTCTGCTTATCGCTTTAAGCGTCGTTTTCGCATTATTGTTAGGCGATAACGTTCCTTTCCTTAGCGGAGCGGCAGATGTTGTTAACAATATCACGGCAATGATTAGCAGTCTTGGCGAACAAGGCATGGTCGGACTGATTGCCCTGGGCGTTATTCTTTACATTTTCAATCGTAAAGAAAAGACTGCATAGCAGGCAAACAAATGCAAGAACTATGGCCGGCCCGGGTATTCACTCGGCGCCGGCCTTTTTTTATGCGCAGGCGGCCAGGTATCGTTAATACAAGATACGCACTAGTAACGATTCAATAGAGAATACTTTTGAATACCCGAAAGCTGGAAATGATCTAAATTTCAGCACCGCACATTCACCTTGTTGACATTCGCATCTGAAGCAAACCCAAATTTACTGCCGAAGTATTGCGGATTTCGATCAGATATCTCCAGACCAATTTGCTGACCTTAGTATAGACATTTGAGTCGTGTTGCAGTTGCAATACAAAGCTTCGGACTGCTTGTAAACACCTCTTTGAGTATGCCATAATAGCGTTTCATGATATATCACTCAAACTAGGTTGAAACAAATGCAGATCTCGAAATACACAACATCAATTATCTTATTTCTTATTCTTTCATTGACGTTGTCCGTACAAGCCGTGGAGCCGGTGCGAATGGGTTCTGGCTATATGACCTTTGATACGGTTCCGGGATGGGGATTACGCCCGGATGGCTCCTCTTCTCTGGGAGCCACACACGGTGGGGTCGTCGTAGATGGTATGGGCAATGTATATACAAGCGCCAATAAAGGGGTCGTTGTTTTTTCAGCAGACGGAAAAGTCATCAAGGAACATTTGGGTGACAAATATTCCAATATTCATGACATGGAAATCCGCGTGGAAGGTGATCATGAATTTATTTACGGTGCCCGAAATGCAAATGCCGAAGGTATAAAATTTAACGCCCACAGCGGAGAGATAGTATTAACACTCCCGTTTCCCAAAGAATCTGGACTTGACCTCAAGAAGTTTAGCCCCACGGCCATTACTGTGATCGCTAATGGTGACATCTTTCTCTCCGATGGCTACGCCAGCAATTACATTTTCCGTTTTGACAAGACTGGTAAATACTTAATGCATTTTGGTGAGAAAGGCAACGGTCTCAAACAATTCAATACGGCTCACGGGATGACACTCGATACACGTTACGACCCACCGAGGCTATTGGTGTGCGATCGAAATCACACCCCGAAGGGTCGCTTGGTACATTACAGCCTTGAAGGAGAATTCATTTCCGTGGTTATCACCGGTTTGGGCATGCCAACATCGGCAGCCGTGCAGGGCGATTTTGTTTCGGTACCTGATCTGCACGGACGCGTCGTTATCCTTGACAAAAGCAACACGATCATATCTGTGCTGGGCCACAACATTGATCGTGGTGCCGGGCGAAGTTTCAATATCCCCCAGGACAAATGGGTGGAAGGTGTATTCAGTGGAACACACGGATCCTATTGGGATGCAGATGGCAATTTATATGTTCAGGACTGGAACGTAGCGGGCCGCATAATCAAACTCGTACGCGTTAAATGATGCATTCATCACTGATTCGTCAAATTATTCTACTCGCGGCACTCTGCATGACAGTAAAATCACTGTCAGCGGAGCAACTTGAATATGTGACGGTTAATGACGTGAGCTACCGCCGTAAACTCGTTGCATCGCCGTATGCCTCCGAACGCTGTCGGCTAGATATCTATTATCCATCCAACGCGAAGGTGTTCGCAACCGTCGTTTGGTTCCATGGCGGTGGATTGAAAAATGGAAATCGTTATATACCAGATGCTCTGAAGGACCAGCAATTAGCCATCGTTTCTGTTGGTTATCGGTTAAGCCCAAAAGTAAAAGTTGCAACGGTACTCGACGATGCCGCCGCGGCCGTCGCGTGGACATTCAATAATATTGATAACTACGGTGGGACTCGCGACCTGATATTTGTTGCCGGCCATTCTGCCGGAGGTTATATAACTAGCATGCTCGGTTTAAATGAGAAATTGTTGGAAGCTCAAAATATTGATTCAAATTCAATAGCCGGCCTTATCCCGTACAGCGGCCATGCGATCACCCACTTTACAGCGCGAGCGGAGCAGGGCATCGGAGATAAACAACCGATTATTGATAAATGGGCACCGTTGTTTCATGTAAAAAAAACATGCCCTCCGATGTTGTTGTTGACCGGCGATCGGGACCTAGAATTGTTGGGGCGTTACGAAGAGAACGCCTATTTCTGGCGGATGATGCGAGTACAGGGTAACACCACCACGACATTGCGGGAAATAGAGGGCTGCGATCATGGTCAGATGGTGCGTTTAGGGCATCCTTTGCTGATTGAATTTGTGACCCACCGTACCAGCGAAATTCAAGATGCATTAAAATAGTAAAATGTCGATGCCTTTTTTCAATGGGGAGATTTTAATTGTTTCAACACATTTGGACGACACCACAATATCTATTTCTGGCGTTATTTTGTTGCTGTGGGTTTATCACGTTACCGGCAAATTCCGAGGAGACAACCAATACGGCCGCACCTCCTAATATTGTACTTATCCTGGTCGACGACCTTGGTTGGATGGACCTCTCATGTCAGGGCAGTGACTATTTCCGCACCCCGAATATCGATCGCCTCGCCTCGCAGGGCATGCGGTTTACGGACGCCTATGCTGCATGTGCCGTCTGCAGCCCTACTCGAGCAGCTGTAATGACCGGTCGCTGGCCAGGGCGTGTGGGGGTTACGGACTGGATACGTGCTCGCTTCCAACGAGGAAGTCAGGCAACTCCCATGAAAACGCAAACTGAATATGTGGGTGGGAACAACAGAAAACTTCTCTGTCCCCCCAATCCGTTCTGGATGGAAAAAGACGAAATAACCATCGCAGAACTATTAAAACCCGCCGGTTACGTATCGTGTCACATCGGCAAGTGGCACCTTGGCGATCCCGCATGGTACCCTCAACAGCAGGGATTCGATATCAACATTGCGGGATGCGACATTGGGCAACCGCCTTCTTATTTTGACCCCTACAAGCACCCTCGTTACAACTTTGACAATCAAATGATTCCCCGAGAACTAGGAGAGTTCCTAACGCATCGAGAAGGGTACGAAGCAAAACAATTTATACAGCAGAATAAGTCGAGGCCCTTTTTCTTGTCGTATTGCCCATATGCTGTTCACACACCAATTCAGGCGATCGCAGAGGTCGCCGCAAAATACGTTCACCCCAACAAAAGTGCAAATAATGCAAAATACGCGGCTATGGTCGAGAGCGTGGATGATGCCGTAGGGATGATTATGGAAACACTTCAGGAAACTGGCCTTGCCGAGCGGACATTATTGATTTTCACGTCCGATAATGGCGGACTCAAAGGGCCAACGGACAACAGTCCCCTTCGCTCGGGCAAGGGGTACGCTTATGAGGGGGGCATTCGAGTACCATTGATCGTACGTTGGCCCGGCGTAGTTGGCGCCGGAACGACCAGTAACGAACCCGTCAGCAGTGTCGATTACTTTCCATCCATAGCGGATGCAGTCGGGTGCGATATTCCAAGCGACCATGAAATTGACGGAAAATCTCTCTTGCCTCTTTTAAAGTCCGCTGGGCGGTACTCTCTAAATCGCGACTCTATATACTGGCACTTCCCCCACTATCGCCATTCTCCCGGACCCTATTCGATCATCCGTTCCGGCGATTGGAAATTGATCAAATGGTACGAAGGGGGTTTTGAACTCTATAATCTCAAAAACGATATTTCGGAGAAAATCAACATGGCGGCCGCCATGGCTAGTAAGGTAAAGGAACTTGACCGCCAGCTCACGGCGGAACTGTCCCGCATCGGCGCGAAAATCCCAAAACCAAATCCCAACTATGTCAACAAATCCAAGTAGACAAGTTTACTGTAGTGCGAATTATTGTTGGATCTGTTTTTATGAATAAAATCCTGTGTCTGAATCTGATGAGCACGTTTCTGGCAACGTTAGCAATTTTTGCAACCATCCTCGGCGGGGTGGTATTGGCTTTTGACAAATCGTTGTGGCCCCTAGATGGACAAGTTCTCTATATCGGTCATATTTCTCACGTTCTCGTGATTCCCACCAGTATGGTGGCATTTATAGAAGGATACAGGGCGACTCCCAGACTACAAGCGGCATGGTTGGCGGCGCAAGGAACTATATTTGTTTTGTCTCTGACAGCCATTATCCTAATCGGTCCCGGAATGTTCAATTATGGCTGGTGGCCATCATGAGTTGAGTTCCTGATAATCACGCACTTCCCGCAGAACGTTATTATGGGGGCGGTGCAGGGTGGTGCCAATTGGCCTAATCTGACCAAGCCCCACGGTTTCTAAGGGGGGGGCTATGCTTCAAAACTTTAGCCTTTTTATGAGAGCCAATCGTCACCGAAAATGAGGAATTGACCCTGGAACTGTAACCAGCATGCCATCTATCGTCAAAACACATATCCTTCGTCGGATCGGACGCGTATACGTTCAGGATATTTGTCTTGAGAAGAGTTTTCCGGAGTTACATGTTCTCCATTTATTTTGGCAAAAACACTGAAAACGGGGCATTAGAATTTGAGTTTTCTTTAGTATACTAATAGAGAGTTTCCTGTTGCAAACGCACCTATATTCCGCTGATTGCACGGTTATCGTAAAAGGTTGGCCCGTATATGCTTTATGTTTTTATAAGTTTTGGCCCACGTAGTGCAAACGCCTTAACCCAATAGAGAGGTTCCTTTCGTGACTACAAGACATGACCTAGCAGGAACGCTGCAGGAATTACAAAGCATAAAGATCGACACCCTCACCGTCGAACAACGAAAACAGATTATTATTTCGATCGATCGCGACTACGAAGAGCTCGCCGAAAAAGCGGAGCAACTCAAACTTTATACGCTCACTGAATTGGACCAAGGGAACCCTAATGTTCTTGCGCACTGCCGCAAATACACAGGACGCATCAGCGAGGACATGAAAGAATTTGATGAGCTCAGATCAACGCTCGTAGATTCTGTTGAACGTTCATTAATTAAGGAACGGATGGCCAAGTTCATGGGGGGGGATAAGCACTATGCGGTTTTCCAGATAGTTATATCAACATTGATTATGCTCGTTTTGACCTTATTGGTATACGACATAGTCGGTGGACCTGATGCGGAACGCCCCAATTTCCTCCAGGGCCATATTATTTTCTGGATAGATGCGGCTTGTTGTGTCATATTTATGTCCGAGTTTCTATTGCGTCTAAAATGCGCCGACCATAAAGCATATGTTTGGCGACATCACTGGGTTGATTTTGTGACATCCATTCCGATACCAGGTGGTGCTCAACTAGCGCGGTTTGGTAGATTCGCCAGACTCGCAAGATTCTTGCGGTTTGCTCGCTTATTAAGATTTTTACGGCTGTTCTTTTTGTTTTGGCGAGGCATGGACAAGTTTCAAGATTTGTTTGACGTTCGGCTTATGAAAAGAACGCTTAAATGGGCGGTTGTCTCGACTATTCTGGGTGCCATCCTCGTCTATTACCTCGAAGGTATTCCCGCTGAAGGAACAGGTGAATTTGGAGAACAGGTCAAAAATATACCGTTGGCCATTTGGTGGAGTTTTACGACGGTACTTACGGGTGGTTTTGGAGATATCCATAACCCGGTAACGGTTTCCGGTCAGATTCTAACCGCCGTATTGATAATCATGGGCATGATATTAGTGGGCGTGTTTACGGCGACATTGACGACGATCTTTGTCGGCGAACAAGCCGAAGAAATTGAGAAGATATCCTTGGATTTGGGGCACCGAATCGATCATCTAACGGACACCGTCGAAAGTCTTAAGCGAGATAATGACAGCTAAAAAAATTTGATGTCCAGTACGCGGCAGCGCAGCCCCCAATAAAGACGCATCGATCATCCAAAAGTAACTTTTAACTTACGACTGATGTCGAGGCCGACCGCCCCGTTGCGTCATCGCTGCCTCCTCCCTCTGGATACAGATTTCGCGTTCATCAAAGCACCATTTTTCCAATCACCCAAGACAAGCCATTTCAAGGCGAATTCCTTCAATTGTCGTTGTCGGTAGAGGTGCGACTGGGAGCTAAATTGGCGGACCGTCTTGGGGAGCCGGACTGACAAAAGATCCAATGACGTCAGCGTACGCAGGCATTACGGCAAACCCACCAACCGGTTTCCACTGAGCTTCAGTCTACCAGTCTCCAGCAACCGGAGTTAGACAATTCGACCAACATTAGCGGGACAATATCGACCTTTTGCACTGTGCGCCGATTATGAAGATACAGCGCAGACAATCTGTTATACCTAAAGTCGACTTAATTGAAGTTGCCTCAAACTGGCCATTAGGTGCATTGAAACTACCGTAACAATGGCTCACAGGATTTTTGTAAGATCGTCAACATCGACGTTGATGATCTCGCCGAACCGCGCTATCGTTCTAATGTATTTCATTTGCGTGGCTTCACTCGCGTCGTGCAACTTATTAATCGCATCAAGGTATTTGGATTCAGCGGCGGATTTTCCTTGCGTCGCGACAAATTTCATCGCTTTATTCGCTAATGGACTCCCGACTAATTTTACTAAGGCCAAGTGCTCATCCTGTTCGATCTTGTCATCCGCAAGGATCATTACCATGCAAGCCCATAAAATGGCGCTCGAGTAATACTCATCCTCGGTTTCGCTGAGTGCTCCGTCTCCTTCTCGGTTCAGTCTTTCCGCGATCAATGTATCGATTTCGGACAGTCGAATCCCATGCGGACCCTTCCCCGATACACGACTGTATTCAGTGGACTGGCAGAACTGAATTAACGACCATAATCGTAGCGGAAGAGATGGATGTGATGAGTGTAGCGTCCAGCCTGAATAATCTGAATTTTCAGGCTTTTCGATCTGCCGCATAAATGCGCTAGCATCGATTCCCAAATGCTCAGACGATAATCCACTAGCAAGTTTCATCATAACTTTCGCTGCAATATTTATGGACGAAACCCCCAATAGACCTATGCGATCGGCAGATAATTCCTGATATCTACTGACCGCATGTTTTCTGAGGACACCAAGTTCGCTATGGGGCCCCTCCGTACCGGCAACATTGCCATGCTTGAAACCACAATGACCCATTTCATGAGCGATCACAAAATCCAATTCGTTTCGTTCCATCAATCTGATGAGTCCGCTATGAATCACAATTACAAGTTTATCGCGTAAACCTGGTGAAAAAACCATAGCATTGGTGCTCTCTTCATTAACTATAAACACCTCTGGGGTTTGGTGGATTTCAAGGCGTGCTAGAACCCGCGAAACCGAATCGTAGATGAGGGGCGCTGTCGAGGTGGTGACTCGGAGGGAATTGGCCGATATACGAGAAACCATATTTTGATATGCAGCTGTGACATCCGACTGCTCGTTTTCAACGCCATTATCTAAACTAAATCTCAAGAGTTTACAGACTTCCTGAAAGCTCATACTATGACGCTCCCTTGTTCAATTGTTCGTCAATTTCGGCCAAACATGACATAATCATTTTGATCCGAGCAGAGGCATCTGCCGCAACCGACGAAGTTGCACTTGATTGCCGGCGGCGCCATTTTTCGTATTCGACTGTCAACCACTGCTTCTGGTTTTCCAGCGACAGCATACGGGGAACACCGAGTTTCGATAAACTCGGTATCGTTGCGTCGCCATACATGGCCATTGCTATTTTGCCATCGTTGACTTCCTGGACTTCGTCGTCAGGTAAGCCTAGTTGTTGCGCTATGTACCGTAACGCGTTAGATTCGCGTTTTTCAATCTTAGCGTCAGCTACTGCAACATCAACGCATACGTTGTATGCAATAAAACAACATTCACGATCTCCGGCGTCGAGAAATTCTTCACAGTATGACGATATAATAGATTTGGTACTGTTGCCGCGCTGCAACATAGCCATAGTGTCTTTCATACACCTTACCACGTCGTCTTTTCGCTCCTGGGAGTCATCATACATTTCCGCTCGCTCGAAGAAAAACGCCTTAATGACCTCAATCTCCCGACGAGAGATTGATCCGTCAGTAGCGGCCATGGCGACCGCTAAAGCGGCGACTTTTTCGTCCATTTCACAGTTTCTTTTAGAGCATTTGTTCTAATCTATTGATAAGTCTAGCGGCGTTGCTTGCAACTCAAAAGTTAGAATTCTGTTACCTACAAATTTCGGAATAAA
The DNA here is from genome assembly GCA_018660825.1 of Planctomycetaceae bacterium. GTDB lineage: Bacteria > Planctomycetota > Planctomycetia > Pirellulales > Pirellulaceae > UBA721. Next base: position 18,857 of record JABJJO010000109.1, read on the forward strand.
ACGAAGGTGAAAACCGCAAAAAGACTAGAATTCGAGGTCATCGAATACTTTAGGATCGATATTAATTGGAACTTTCGTTTCCGTGTCTCCGCCAGCGGTGGAACAGGAGGGAAACGATTGGCGGTTTCCAGATTCGACATCCAACACGCTGCAATGCACCATGTTGTTTTTATCATACTCAAAAGTGATTTGTATTTCCTTGCCGGCCGGTCGGTCGCTGGGCAATGGCATTTCATGATTCACAAGTGTCGTTAAAAACTCCGGATTATCATCATCACCCTGAACAACGGAAACGTCTACCGCCGTCTGATTGTCATGTGCGGTGTAGAAGGACTCCGTTTTTTTACACGGTATTGGCGAGTCTTTCGGGATGATAATGCTGTATTTGTCGTTTCGGCGGTAGCCGGGGGAATCGTCGATCACGAACGTCCCGTGAGAATGTGATGCTACATCCGTGAAGGTCGCGTTGCCGAAATCTGGCAACGCAACCTCTCCCGTTTTCGCAAGTTCGCTAGCAGCGTAAATTGCTGCTCCCAATGCCACTGCCTCATCGGGATTAATCGATCTTATTGGTGGTTTGCCAAACTTACGTTCGAGCATAGCTTGAACGGCTGGAATCCGTGTAGAACCACCAACCATCAGCACGTAGTCGATGTCCGAAGCGAAAATATCTTTGTTGCTGAGGCACACGTCGACGGCCATCTCAGTCTGATGAATGATCGACTTGATACTGGCCTCAAAAATATCCCGTGACATGTCGACGTCTACTACGTCACCGTCACCAGTAACGAACTTTACGCCGTTAACTTGTTGACGAGCTGAAAGCTTATGTTTTAGTGATACAGCTTCCATAACTAATGCATACGAGTCTGGACTCTCGAGCAGGTCCCAGCGAGTGGAACTGTCCACGATGTGTTTTCCGTGTTGCGCAAAGCATAATTCATCAATGTGTTCCGCTAAAGCCCGATCAATGTCACGACCACCAAGATCATTGTCGCCTTCCGAAGTCAATACGGTAACATCGTATTTACCAGCGATATCCACTATACTCGCGTCAAAGGTACCGCCGCCAAAGTCATAGACCAGAACCCTGCCGGTAATAACACCCGTAGCTGCGTAAGCTAAGGCCGCCGCTGTGGGTTCATTGATTAGTGCAATCACCTCAAGTCCGGCGAGTTCAGCGGCATCTTTTGTCGCCTTGCGTTGAATCTCTTCAAAATAAGCCGGAACCGTTATTACTGCTTTGGTAATTTTACCAGAAATAAATGACGCGTCGTTGGCCAACTTCCTAAGGACCATAGCGCTAAGGTCAACGGCTGAATATTCTTGATCAGCAAATGAGCTACTCCAATTCGCATCGCCCATTTTCCGCTTGAAATCCCAAGCAAGCAATTCGGGTAAACCCGCATCAATGGCATTTTGTCCCACTAGCGGCTTCATCGGATCTTCGAAAAGTATTGCGGAGGCTGTAGTTTTCAAGCCATCCGTGTTTTCAATAATCTCCGGTTTGTCGGCGACGTTAATCGTCGCGACCGCTGAATACGTGGTACCAAGATCGATACCAATGATGGGAATAGCCATAGTGCGATAGGCCTTTCAAAAATTTACAATAGATATATAAAAACGTATCGTCGCACTTTTCCACAACACGGTGTAGGCGACAGGCGTTCATTTTAAGTTGTTCTAGAACAACGGTCAAGGAATTTATGGCCTCTTCGTATGGAGTCAGCAGCATTTAACAATTTGTTGTTCTGGTTCGTTTCTATTACAATAACGGTTGGATTTGTATCCGGTTTGTAAACAAACATCTACAAAAGGTACGGAGCGGGAAATGTCTGACACCAATGAACCGATAAAAAATAGCGATCCCACAGAACCATCCCCCAGTGAGAACAACGATAGCGGTTCTAAAACCGCCGTACAACTTTTCGAAGAAATTCATGGTTTTACCTCGCCCCTGTCCCAACAAATGGAGTCGATCAGGGGCATACTCGCTGGGTTACAGGAACACAATGTTTCGGCTTTAAGTTCCTTGATAGATTTGCATCGCTTGGCTTTTCGGATGTCGGTCGCGCGGGATCCGGAGGAAGTAGACGAATCAGATTCGATTACTACGTTTCTTTCAGCGATCGCAGGCGAGCTTGAGCCGTATGTGGACATCGTAATCCCTAGGGTTTACGATACGCTGGACTTGGACACAATGAAGGTGCTAGACCGAGAGATTACGGATCAACCAGATTTGCACAATACGGTGTGCGGTATTTTACAATGTGGGTACCGAGCGAACAGCATTGCTGGGGGCAACGTACTTGAAAAGGCATCTGTGGTCGCATTCAAAACCGAAGGTGTGATTACGGCCGTGGAAACTTATGGGGATGCCATAGTTGAACTGGAAAAGATCGAATCCGAAAATCCTGCTGACGATGAGACACGACAAACTACGAGTTGGCGGAATGACTATTTTTACATGTCGCTTGGTGCGTTTGCTGCGTTGATCGTCTTCGTGTTGTTCAGTGGATTCATTGATCGGACAGATTTCACTACGTTACATGAAGACATCCAAACAATTTCCGATCATGTCTACGCGGGCCGATATGATGAGGCCAGGAAATTGTTAGACAAACACGAAGAATGGGGCGATTTAGAACCATGGTCGAAAGAAACACGAAAATATTGTAATGAACGGGAAGCCAAAAATTCGGCGAGTGATGGCGGCAAGGCGTTGGCCCCCAATAAAAGTACGGAGGCCGCTGAGGATAACCCGGACGATGCACCGGCTCCTATAAAAGATGGCGCAGAAAGCAAGCCAATTGACAACCAAACGGATAATAATGGTGAAAACTCTGACACCTCCCAACAGGCCGCTGAAATAAATGAACAGTGAATGTGTCGGCATTAGATACTTCAGAATGAATTCACCCACAATCCATAGACCAGCAGTAACTTAAACCAGAAACAGGAGTGATTCGTGGAAAGTTTTATATGCCCAGCAATTATTGTCTTTCTGATTGGGTGTTACATTTGGGACGCGTTCACCGGGGGTTCAGATGAGTCTGAAGCTTACCAGCAGTTGATTGGCAAAGGGTTAACACTTACAAGCTCAATGCGCGATTATTCTGATCCCGGCGAGGAACCTCTGCTGGGCCTTGAATTGTTTGCTGAGGGCGCGATTGAAGCCGGGAGCGAAAATCGTCCCGTGGATTGGGTAGTGACAATCCGCGATGTGGAAGGAGAGGACGAACACGCAATTCTTTGTGCCATCCCGGATATATCAGAAGATGATTGTTATTTCTTTACGGCCGAAACTGAGTTGCCGTACGAGGTAACGATTATCGAGGAGCCGATGTTAGTTACGTCAATACCCTTGTTTGCGCTAACGGGACCCAAAAAAGGGGAGCGGACTTGGGAAATCAATGCGTTTATTTTACCGCGCGGCAATCGCACTGATCCGTTAAGTTTTGGAACCCTCCGAATTAGTCACTCGCAAACTTGCGTTGGCTACACAGAATATGCGGCTCATAGCAGACAACAGGACCAGAACATCACAGCACTAGCAGTTTCAATGGCCGCCACCGACGGCAGCGTATCGAAAAGGGAGATGGCTATCATCAAATCCTTCTGTGCTCAACGTGTTGCTTCGTATGAAGATGGCGCTGAACGAAAATCGGCCTTGCTGGAAACGATGAGTGTTACTTTGACAAAGCTCCAGCAGGGCACGACCACAAAAACACTAATCGTTGATTATTGTCGTGAATTCCGAGAGTCCGGTGACGCCGAATGCTGTATCGATGCTTACCGATTATGCGCACAAGTCGCGGCAGCGGATGATGTAATTGAGCGCAGGGAAGGTAACGCGTTGCGGTTCATCGCGGAGCAACTTAATATCGATGAAGCGTTAGTTAACGAAATTCACGATGTCAACATTAAGATTCACATGTATGACGACGCAAACACGCCTAGCGTTAACCGACTGGGTATGCCCATCGGACTGACGTTGGCGGATCAGAAAAAATGGTTGACTCAAGAGTATCGGAAATGGCGGAAACGCCAGGGTAGTTCAAATCCACAAACTGCCGATGATGCCAGTGAGCGATGCCAACTTATTTCGGATTGTTTAGTCGATGTTGACAAACAACTAGAACAATGAATCGCGAATTGTTAGGTGACGATGGTTTCGAAATAACACACATTAACACCGAGCTTACATACGCCACAGCCACCAGCACATAATAACGACCCAATTTCTCGTAACCGCCGGTATTTGTTCAATGCCTAAAGGCAGACACCCTGAAAGGTAACTGAGTGGGCTTTTAACGTATGATAATTTGTCGAAACTCCTACGTTTCATTTGCACCGTAAGTTGCTTCGAATTGGCTCCAGAAAGAGTTTCTGCTATATCTCTGCTTTGCGGTTCTTCAAATGTGGTCGACTTACATTTCGGACTAAGCTCCCATGTAGTTGTCTAAAACAACGCCACATCAACAATCCGGCAATTAAGGCGAATTGTCGCGTCAATACGAAAGCCTATCCGCGATGAACAATGCAACCGTACCCGGTTCAATCACGATGGAGTCTGCGCTAGATTTGTTGGAAGGCTAACCAAAAAAGCCTTATCGTTAGACCATATAATTTAAATCCGGTAACGTAACCCTACTGAAAAACGCGGTTTTCCGAATCGCCCAAATGATTGTTCTCCTTAAGCTAGTGAAGCAAGAATTAACACTAGACTCCATATGATCCCCGCAAACCCCGAAATAAGACCCGCCAATGCCATCCCCCAACCGTTGCCCGCACCTCTACTGCATTTTTGCATTGCCAATATTCCCGTAACAATTGCGGCCACGCCTAAAGGAAAACCACATCCGCAAGTTACTACTGACAGCAAACCCGTTGTCAGCGATACGACTGCGTTGGTATTCGCGGTTCGATTCGTCTTTAATTTCTTATTATCATCGACAACTAACGCCGAACGCATTTCAGAATTTCGTAATTGTAACGCTTGAATGTTATTGCCGTCTAAAGAAAGTGCCGTTTTCCAGTCACCCTCACTTAAAGCTGTCGTAATTGCGTTTGCTTTTTCTTCGGTAACCCTCTGGTAGAGCGCTAGTGTTGATAACGTTTGGTATTCTGGCGCTATCGCACTAAGTGTTCCTATCGCCGCGTCGAATTGCAACAACTGCAAATACTCCAGCGCTTGTGAAGTAATTTGTTGATGGCGGGTATCTAATTTAGCTTCACGATTGACGAGTTTCTCTTTCATCTCCAACAAATCGTCTTGGTCAGCCTTCAAGATGAGACACTGATCAATGACAGATAAAAGGTCATTAAATTGTTTTGCACCAACTGCTGTCGTGATTTGTTCACGCAGGTTGTTTAACTGGTTAAGATAATCATTTGCCTTTATTCTTAAGTCCGTCAACTGCTGATTCGAAACCTCTTCTGAAACGGCGTCAAGCGTCGCTATGGCTTCTTCGTACTCCTGTTCTGAAATGTTTTGTGTCGCCTGCTCGCAAGCTTCATCGCGGTACGCGACCATGTCAGAAGTCCGCTGTTCAAGCTGCAACTTGAGTTTTTTTACTTCCGGTCTATCCGGTTTCAGCATCAAGAGTTCATTAACTAGCGGCAGCAATTCAGCAACATCCCGCTTACTCACCCGCTCACGAACAATCCCCTCAAGTTCCTTTAGACGTGCCTGTTTTATGGTAAGCCGCTGATCAATTTCCCCTGCGGTGTCGCTGATACCAAGAATGGTGGTCTGCTTCAATGAAGAATGAACCTGTGCGATCGTCCGCGAGGCGGAATTATAGTCATGTACCTGTTCATGAGTTTTGGCTTCTTGAAGCAATTCCTCCAAACGAGCGTATTCCGATGTTCGGGAAGATTCAAGCCTCGCCGAAAAGTCTTCATGCCATGAGGTATAATGTTGAAGTCTTGTGTCCGTTTGACTTGCGACAACTTCGGAGTGTTCAGCTGCTGCTTGAAAGTCAAAATCCGCTAGTAAACTTTCAGCTTGATCGTGTATTTCCTTGAGGTCCGCCAACGCCTTGTTCACAAGGGGCGTTTGTTGTGCAC
>JABJJO010000199.1 GCA_018660825.1 Planctomycetaceae bacterium
AATCTCCGTCTACAGCCTAATAGGCACGACACGCCCCCCACTTTACTGCACTATTTTTGGATATATCAGGTTTCGTTCTAGGATTGTAATTCGCTGCTTAGCCTACCGCTGGTTAACAATCTGTAGCCACCATGGTTTCCGGCCAGTCTGAATTGTATCGATGCGTTGCAGGGTTCCGCTGTTTACATTGCGGCAAAACAAAGCGATCTGGTTAGTGTCCTGGCCTCCGGCGTAGAGCCACTTACCGCAGTCAGTCATGACGAAGCTCCGCGGATTCGCTGACGTTGGGAAGTACCCTATGCTGGTTAGCTTTCCTGTGAATCGATTAATCCTAAATCCGGCGATGCTGTTATGCCCTCGGTTCGCCGCGTATACAAAACGGCCGTCGGGCGATAATGTCAGTCGAGCCGTGGCGCCTTCTCCAGCGGGCCAGTCATTGGGAACGCTGGAAATCACCTGTTTTCGGACAAGTTTCCCGGCGTTGATCCTGTAGAATGCTACCTTGTTACCCTGTTCATAATCTACATATGCCCATGGTTTCCGCGGATGAATGTCGATATGTCGAGGTCCAGTCTGGTCCTCGGACGTGAGTACCCCCTCCTTTTTTAACTCCAGCGTCCCCTTTTCCACATCGAGCGTAAACTGGAAGATTTTATTCGGACCCGTATGGGGAACAAACACATGTCGATTGTCAGGTGCGGCCATAATACAATGGGCTTTTAGTTCTGTTTTAATCCACTGGGTGGACTCTGCAAGAATACGACCATCATTTCCCAGCGAATGCATAGAAACACGCCCCGTATGGTAATAAGCGGAAAGCAAATAGCTAGCGGTATAATCCTGCCAGTGATAGGCCGGATCCTGATCGGCGCCGACTGTCGTCAGATGGGTCAGTTCAGCGGTTTCTGGATCGATTGAGAACGACGCTAGTTTGCCCGCATTGCGTAGCGACAAATAAAGCGTTTTGCCGTCATGCGAAACTGACATGGGTCCCGGATCTGCGGACAGCGCGTGATCGCGCACATGACGCAACAACCCTGACGCCAGATCGATTTGATAAACCGCAATTTGTTGCTCATCCGGAAGCGAGACAAGCAGAAATGGGTTGGCAAGGAGTTTGAAACTTACCAGTAAGTAAACAATCAACGACGTCGTAAACAAACGGAACATGAACACAAGTACCTTCAATACGATAACCTGAAGAGGAAAGCAAATGCGACAGCAACGACTCTAGGTCTCCTTGCGATCTGCTCCCATTTTTTCCCGAGCCTGCTTAATCTCTTGCAGGGCCTTATTCAGATGCTCTAGCGTCTCCTTAGCAGATCCCGCATCGTCGCCGTCCGCCTGCAGTTGTTTTTGTATCGATTGAATCATCCGTTCCATCTGTCTCAACTGAAGATCAGCAACACGCCGCTGCATGTTTGCTGGAATCTGTTGCGGGACTCCAGGAATCCTAAACTGTGGAATTTGATTCGGTGGAAACACGTTACCCTGAATTTGAATATTCCCCAACTGAATGTTTCCAGCTTGACCCTTGGAATATTTTTCATACAGCTTGTGTGCCTCAGGACTTTTCTTTTTGAGCTCATCGGCGTTCTTAGCCTTAAATGCACGAGTGACCAATTTACCTTCTTTGGTTTCGATAATCTCAACCTTGATTCCCTGATTCGGGTCATCATGAATCTTCACTTTTCGTCCGTTCTCGGTGACCTCGATATCCTTGATGCCATTAACATTGCGCATCTTAATTCCCTGAGCACCGCCCTGAACCTGTAACTGAATCTGCGGAACAATTCGAATTCCTGGGGCAACCTGTCTGGGAACCGGTTGCGGACGCGGTTTTGGGGGAGCCAAGGCTTCACGAGCCAGTCGTGGCCCAACACCCTGTTCGACGTTCGACAATTTTCCTAGCGCGGCTTTGGCCGCGGCCTGCAATTTCGTGTCAGCTGATTTTAAGTGGCCCCTGAGAATGTCAACGGATCGCGTCACCGCTTCGCGGTTATCGCCCAATGCTGTGGCGGTGAGTTTGGGGATCGCCTGTTGCCCCAAAGTGGCGAGTTCCTGCGAAGCCGCCTGCCGCTCTGCGAAATTGGGTGATGCAAGCTGTTTGATCAGCATGACAATCGGTTGTTCATCGACCTCGGCTTGCTGCTGTTGAGCAAACAAGCCCATGCTTACCGCCATAAGTAATACGGAGAACAGGAACAAAGACTTGGGGAACATTTTCATAATAGAATCCTCTTGTGGTTCTAACGCAATGCGAGCTGACAATTGCACAATGGCTACATAACTAAACGTGAGTTTAACTTCTCTTTGAAACTCTTTCCAGTTTATTATTGTAGCAAATATCGTTTTTGTTAAATTTGATCCAGCAATCATAATTTTATCTAAATATCCTTCCATATCCGAAATACGGTATTTTGTAGTAACTTAATTGCAAAACCACTTCGCCTTTGATACACCCTATAGATTGCTCCAATGTTTGTTAATTTGTCAGGATATAGCATGATTTTTAACTTCGAAGTACTCTCCGGCAACTACGCGGTCTGTCGTACCGTACCCAACAATCCAATCCCCGAATGGGCAAATGGCGAATTCGTTTCTCTAACGCGCACGGGGGATGAGCTATCCATTGTTTGCCCAAGCCAGAATGTTCCTGACGATATTCAGCGCGAATCAGGATGGCGATGTCTAAGAGTTGCTGGCAAGCTGGACTTTTCACTGGTCGGAGTGATCGCTCAAATTACAACAATTCTTGCCGATGCCGACGTTAGCACCTTCGTTGTCTCGACCTTTGATACGGACTATCTATTTGTGCGGGAAGTCGATTTAGATGGTGCCACCGCGGCCTTGGTGGAAGCAGGGCATTCAATTTCAAAAACAAACGGTCGCGAAACACTTTAGAGTCCGTGACTACCCCTCTTTGCGGTTATACTATGACCGAATATTTTCCGACAAAACATTTTTGCTCATGTTCTTGCTGACGCAACAATCGATTAAATTATGGGGGGCTACAATTTTTTCCTTAATCATCCACTGCTACCATGAAACACTGCTCAACTTTTTTGTTATTGATTATCGGCATGATTCTTTCGTCCGCTGCGACGACCGCCTCCGATAAGCCAAATATTCTTTTCATTTTTGCTGACGACTGGGGTTGGGGAGACCTGAGTTGCCACGGTCATCCCTATGTCAAAACACCGAACATTGACCGTCTGGCCCGGGAAGGTACAGACTTTCATCGTTTCACCGTAGCCAGTGGGGTGTGTTCACCCAGTCGAACCGCCGTCATGACCGGACATTTCCCTGCCCGGTATAATATCAATGGGCATTTCGCCTGGGTACCCAGCAACGCCAAGCGCAACATGCCTGATTGGCTAAGTCCGACAGCACCCCTATTGCCGCGACTCCTCCAGCAAGGCGGTTATGCCACAGCCCACTTCGGAAAATGGCATTTAGCAAACAACATGATTCCCGACTCGCCTCTGCCCAGCGAGTATGGTTACGACACCTACGGCGCATTTAACTGCGCGGGGGAACAGATGCCAGTACACGAAGATTCGCGTCACGCAATCGCATTTATTGAAAAGAGCAGTCGTCAAGGCAACCCATTTTTTGTCAACCTGTGGCTTCACGAACCACACACTCCCTTTCATACCGTCCCAAAATACCGCTGGCGATTTAGAGATTTAGAGGAGCCAGATAATATCTATGCGTCCGTACTTTCCCATGCCGACGACCGCATTGGAGAGGTGCTGGATGCATTAGATCGGCTAAAATTGGCGGACAACACGCTAGTTATCTTCAGCTCCGACAATGGACCCGCCAGAGCTTCGCGTTCTACTGCGCTGGAACTCATGCATGACACTGCAACAGGTGCGGGTTACGGCATCGGTGCTGCCCGCGGAATCACAGCTGGTCGCAAGGGCTATAAAAGTGCACTTTTTGAAGGTGGAATTGGTGTGCCGTTCATCGCCCGTTGGCCGGGAACCATTGACGCAGGCAAGGTCGACAAAACATCGATGATCTCCGCGGTTGATCTCCTACCCACATTCTGTGAGATAGCGGGTGTCACGTTGCCTGAATCCTACAAGCCGGATGGCGTTAGTCAGATTGCAACCCTCACCGGCAAAGCAACGGTTGGACGTACTAAACCTCTGTTCTGGAAGATGAATTCGGCGTGGCCCATTCAAAAATCCAGACCGCATCACTGGGTTTCCTATGCCATCGTAGACCAGCAGTGGAAACTTGTTTCGAATAAGGATGCCAGTTATGTCGAACTGTACGACCTTGGCAAGGACCCCTACGAAAAACACGATCTGAAAGAAACGCATGCCGTGATTGTTGACCGGTTGCTAGAAAAGCTGGAACAATGGAAGGCTTCGCTCCCAGCCAAGCCGACCGGTGATGTGTTTTCAGCGGAACGTTCAGAGTAAATCCGGTACCTTGGCCGGCATCTCGCTAATTTTTATGGCTTTCTAAAAGTCTCGCTCAGTACAACATCGATGATCAGACGTCGCAATCCATATCCGTTGTCGCCGCATTCTACTGCGATTTTTTTGATGTCGGTTTGGTCACGAAACGTCATCGAACGACCCGTTGCGTACGTCAAAAGTTTTTCGGTCAAAGTCTGGGCGAACCGATCTTTACGGGCCAGCAATAGGCGTTTCAAATCCCTTTCATCCTGAAAAGTTTCCCCCGAAGGGAGTTCCCCAGATCCGTCAATAAGCAAATCGGGGCCTTTCCGAGCAGAATAGTGCGATCGATAACCACCGATTGGGTCATAAAACTCTAACGCGAACCCGGCGGGGTCAATCTTGCGATGGCAATCAGCGCAGGCAGTTACCGTACGATGCTGGCTAAGTTGTTCTCGGATGGAGACCGCACCACGCGTATCGGGTTCTAGTGGTTCCACATCGGGAGGTGGCGGGGGCGGAGGGGTTCCCAATATGTTTTCCAACACCCAGATTCCACGCACCACTGGCGATGTTTCAATCCCGTTAGCGGACAGCGTCAGTATGCTTCCCTGCCCAAGCAACCCTCCTCGGTGATTCTCAGGAATCAGCGCAACCTTTTGAAATACTTCACCCTCAACCCCTCGTACTCCATAGTGCTCGGCGAGCGCGTCATTTAGGAACGCATATTCACTATCAAGCAGATTCAATAAGGAACCATTGGACTGCACGAGATCGGAAAAAAACAGCTGCGTTTCTTGCTTGAACAAACTTTCTAGCCGATTTCCGTAATAGGAGCCAAACGCTTTTGGATCGGGAGGCATGGAACCAAGTTTATTGATTTGCAACCACGTGTCGGTAAAGTGCTGCACAAATGCATCAGATTTTTCGTCTCGCAACATTCGGTCAACCTCGGCCGACAATATTCCGGGACGAAGCAATTTCTCAGTGGCAGCCAATTTTATTAATTCCTCGTCCGGCGGGGCGCTCCATAAGAAGTAGGATAATCGCGAGGCAATCTGAAAAGGATCTAGCGTTCGCACTGGGTCTTCGTCATTCCCTTCGTCCAGGTAGAGGAACCGCGGTGATGTAAGGATGGCCACCATCGCCAGCTTGATGGACGCCTCTTGGCTCTCCCCCTGTTCTATGCGTTTGCGAACGAAAGCAATGTAATGATCAACTTCTCCTGTCTTAAGCGGACGCCGAAATGCGCGTGCCGCAAATCGAATTATTACCCGTTCAATATCAACCTTGAGCGGATCCAACTCCTTACCAAAAAGGAGTTGGTGGCTGCTCGGGGGCCATTGATCAAAGCCGGGACCTTCAATTTCTAGGCTCCACAGTCGAATACGTGGTCCATGATAAACTTCCGAAAGCAATTTATTGTTTGTGTTGCGCAATAGTTTCGCAACCAACGCCTGAGCGGATTTGTCACCTAAATGAGCGGCGTCGAGCTGGGTTTTAGTAGGCCGAATCACCTCAGGATGATATTTTTCCGCAACCTTTCTGATATTGCCTTTAGAAGAAACTCCGTTGGCCCAACTCACAAACGGAATCGAGCCCTTGTTCAGCCAGACTCTTTTTGTAAACACTTCTACCCGACCATCGGATAAATCCCAAATCTTTACAAGACGACGTTGCTCTGCTGCGTTCTTGTCCAACAGGTCTGCCCGGGGAGCGATCCACAACGCTAGTTTTAAAGGAAACGTTTCAAATCGTTCGAATTCCTTATGCTCATAACCATGGTCAACGCGATTAACGGCCTCCGCACGCAGGCGAATCACATACCAACCGTCAAAAGGCACTCCACCCGCGGCAACGAATTTAGGTACAAAGTTTGCATGACGTTCGCTGGGCTGCCCGTGTCCAATCTCCAACGTTTCATTGTTTGCAATAAGTCGCCACGTTACAGGAGCACGCTCGTAGGAAGGAACACCATTAAAATCCGCCCCGCTATAAGTCCAAGTTTGTGATGACGGACGTCGGGCACCAAAGACCACAGCTTTGTCTAAGGCAGATTCAGCTACTTCCACGTACCGTTGCAGTTGGAAATCTGACAGAGTAAGTGCATCCCCATTGTTGTCAAACCCATGTTCAGTTGCGTCGGCCGGAAAGTCACCGGTCGGGTCGCCAGCCTCCACATGCAGGCCGAGTAGGTCGCGAAGCGTGTTGAGGTATTCAAATCGATTAAGCCGCCGCAGAGTGGTAGTCACCGGCTTCCCTAGATCTACACGCTGCTGAAGAAAACCGGTAAGCCATTGAACAACACGTCGCGTTTGTTCTGCTGGGGCCTGGGAAACATTCTTTCCCACTGGTGGCATGTCGCCGCGGTTGATCGCATCCACAGCATCTTTAAGCAACAACACCGCGTCGTCTTGCAACATCAGCTTTCCAGCAATTTCATCGAATCGACGGTCGCCTTTCTGCGTTGATTCGCCGTGACATTGGTAACAATACGTTTTAAAGTAGGTCGTCACATACGCAGGTGGGGCAGTCTCCTCAGTGGCAACAACAGTCGTTGCTGTCAGGACAATACCGAGAAACACTGCTGTCATCCCGAACTTACTGCTAGACCACCAGCCAAAACGCCATTTTCCGATTATGTGAGTTTCGTTCAAGCCCCCACCTCCAATCCTGTCAGCGTGCCGCTAGCCGCACCAAAACGATCTACCTCCATTCCAAATCGATTGAGCATGGACACAAACAACTTGCTTGCCAGCGTAGCCTCTCGCTTTGCTTCATCCATAAAATACGATTTATGTTCTCCGTGTTTAAAACCACCTCCAGCAAGAACTAATGGCAGGTTTTTGTTGGAATGTGCGCTGGCGTTACCCATTCCGGAACCAAACAACACCATGCACTTATCTAGCAATGGCTTACCATCAGGCTCGCGGACCGACCGAAGTTGCTGGAGAAATCTGGCAAGCTGCTGCGTGTGAAACTGTTCAATAACGGATAGTTCTTTGATATACTCCGGCACCTTGCCATGATGTGTAAGTTGATGATAACCGCGGCTAATGTTGAACCCCCCGTAATTGGCTCCAATATCAGCGAGAGCGAGGGTAATGACGCGTGTCGAATCTGTTTGCAGGGCAAGTGCCATCAGGTCGTAGTACAACGGAACGCGATCCGCGAAATCGAGCTGGTTAGCCGCCGTCGGCAGCGTATAATCGACAACCGGCTTCGGAATCTCCAACCACTGTGTTGCCTGTGTTAGACGTTTCTCCACCGCGCGCACCGACTGGAAATAATGTTCCAATTTCCGTCGGTCCCGTACTCCCACCCGACTTTGGAGGTAATCGGCATCGGTCTTGACCAAATCCAGTATACTAGCCCGCGCGGCGTATTGCCCCTGAGTGCTGTTTCGCAAACGTGGGTCAATTTTCTGAAACAATAGGTTATATATCGTACCCACATTGAATATAGGAGGCAGTGAAACACCGGAAGCACTCCAAGAGATCAGGTTGTTCGGGTCTCGTCCGCTGGACAGTTGTAATGAAGGGAAACGCGTCTCTGCGCCGACAATCTGAGCAGCTTTCTGGTCAACGCTGATATTAGATTCCGGCATACCGCGTGAGTTTTTAGAGAGCACGCCTGACAAATAAGCATGGACGCCACCGTGACCTCCCTGCCCGTTGAGACCATGATCCAGCCCAGAGAATACAGTAAACTCACTGCGAAGTTTTTCAAGCGGAGCAAGTCGTTCACTGAGTTGATAACTCGGTCCCGTTTCTGTCGGAAAAAACAGCCGCGGTACCAGTCCAAAATTTAAACCAATGCACACCATCCGCATCGGCTGGGAGTGTCCGTACGCAGCAGAAGCCATCGCATCCAAATAAGGTAAAGCCATCAAGGCTCCACCAGCCCCACGAAGCCAAGCACGGCGATTAATATCAACGTTCATCAGTATTCATTCCTTACTCGCGGATTAACATAAAGTTTCCGTACTATCAAAACCCAAATAGAATGGATGCCAGTCACGACAATGTCATCTTCGCCATGTTTGAAAATTACTGCAATACCCGTTAGCGCCAAATGCGAGCATCTCAGAAAAACTCTGTCGGATTCCCCGTCTGAGCGGCGAAGCCTGTAGTCAAATTGCCATTGTGACTTGGTTGAGCGTTTTATAATATTCCAACATCTAATCATGGGAGAGTGTCACACCATAATCTAATGCAACAAAAAAACCGCGGGTACTATCAGAAGATCTCGCAACTATCCATTTTCGGTGGTTGGATATTCTGTATTGCAGCAGTCATTATTTTTCTCATGACACTGGACAATGGAAATTCCCTGCCACCAAAACTCATATTTTTGATGGTGGCTGCGAGCACCTTTCCAAGCTTAATTGGTGGATTCTTGCTTATCATGGCAGGCCTCATATTGAATGCAGTGGTCGCCCCTCCTATTGAATAACGGATCGTGCCTTAGGCAGATCCCTTGACAACGCTGATTGGTTTGTCAAACGTCTTGCGAACGGGTATATTCAGGTTTGATTTGCTTCATCAAGATAAAGAGAAAAATATGATTCGTTATTGCATGTGCTTCAGTATTCTACTTTCAGTGGCGGCCTTAACTGCAAAATCTGAAGAGAAACCCAAACCCGCTACGGCCGGTGTACGTTTTGATCCAGTTAAGAAAAACATCGAAGGCTGGACGGTTTATGTACAACCGGCAATGCTCAAAGGCGAACAGGCGCAGGCCGGGGCCCAGCAATTATCGATGCTGGCCAATCATTTGCAGCGGATAAAGATCTTGCTGCCCGAGAAACAACTAAAAATAATGCAGACGCTGGAAATATGGATTGAGCAGGACCATCCGACGCTGGGGAATATGCAATATCATCCAGGCAAGGGTTGGTTAAGCGACCATGGGCACGATCTGCGACTCCATCAGAAGGTTCATATTCCTCGCGCCGCCGCATTGTTATCGCGACAACAAATCCTAAAACACCCGGCCGTCATTCTGCACGAACTTGCACATTCCTATCATGATCAGATACTTGGATTTGATCACCCCAAAATTAAAAACGCATACGACCGAGCAATGGCAGCGGGCAAGTATAAACAAGTCCTGCTCTATACAGGTCGGACGGTAAAACATTATGGAACCACAAACGAAAAGGAATTTTTCGCGGAAGGTACCGAGGCCTATTTTTATCGCAACGACTTTTACCCGTTCGTTGCCGCAGAGCTGGAAATTTACGACCCGTTCTTTTTCGAAGTGCTCAAAGAAATTTGGGGCAAACTCTAGGTCACCGGTTCTTCAAACCAACAGCCTAAACCCTACTATTTAACCGACAAGGATCCTTTATGTCAAACCAGCGAATATCCGTGCTCGCCCCATTTCTAGTATGTTTCTTTATCTTAGAGATCGCTTCCGCGGCACCGCCAACTCGTAAATTTGACGCGACTGGGGCACCAACCTTCATCCGCCTCGATGGAAAATCGGCGATCAATCCCGCACCAGATGTGGATGGCGATTTCCTTATCGGCCCCGAATACACACCGGCACCCGAAGGTGAAATTATTGAAGGAGTCCCGCAAGGCAAAATCCAACAATTCACGATGAACTCAAAGGAGGGAAAGCTTTTCAATCCGGGTATTGCGAGAGAAGTCTTTGGAAAAGTGGATCCTGACAATCCTAAGACCCTTATTGTTGAAACCCATGAGATCGACTACACGCGTCAAATCACTGTGTACATTCCAGCTCAATATATTGCCGGCACAGAGGCACCCTTCATGGTCTGTCACGACGGTCCCAAAGGTCGCCCAAACATGACACTGCCGCGGATCCTCGACAACCTTATCGCCCAGAAACGAGCCCCAGCGATGATTGCAATCATGATCGCCAACGGTGGTGGCGATGCCCAAGGACATGAACGAGGAAAAGAATATGACACGATGTCCGGACTGTTCGCCCAATACATTGAAACCGAAGTCTTGCCGCAAGTTGAGAAACATTGTCAGGTCAAGCTGACCCATGACCCTGATGGGCGGGCTACGATGGGCAGCAGTTCCGGCGGGTCCGCCGCACTCATCATGGCCTGGTACCGCACGGATCTCTATCATCGCGTTTTGACGACCTCTGGGACTTTCGTAAATCAACAATGGCCCTTTAATCCAAAGACCCCCGACGGCGCCTGGGGCTTTCACAACAAGCTCATTTCAGAAAGCCCTAAAAAACCTATTCGTGTTTTCATGGCCATTGGCGACCGTGACAACTACAACCCTAATGTGATGCGCGACGGCATGCACGACTGGGTTGAGGCGAATCATCGTATGGCAAAAGTACTCAAAGCCAAAGGCTACCACTACCAATACCTGTTCTGTCAGAATTCAGGACACGGTGTGCGTAATGCAAAAGCACAATTCCTCCCACATGCCATCGAATGGGTGTGGAACGGGTATTCTCCAAAGTAGAGCAATTGCATGCTAGCGAAGACCAATGCGCTGCGGCGATCTTATCAAAGACTGCCCGCAATTGTCCGCTGCTGGAGATAATTGGCCAGAGTCACACCGAGTTCATCGCTGGTATCACAAGTAATGAACTCGCAACGATTCGCTTCGCAAATTTCTGTAAACTCGCTGTTGAATTTTCGCAGTGCTTCAAGATATCCATCCCGAATGTCTTGTGGCCTCGTTAAAAACTGATCCGGATCTTCCAATCCGATAAACCGGATCATGCCTTCCAGCGGAAAATAGATCTCGTCATGGTGCATGACCTGCATCAAAACGACCTCGTGTTTATCATAGCGGAGTCGCTGCAGCGTTTGATCTAGGCCTTCTAGATCAACCAAGAAGTCGCTCACGACAATGACAATGCTACGACGAGCGATGCCAGCGGCGAATTCATTTAACACGTCGGTTACATTCGTCTTATCCGTAGCGTTCACCGAATCAAGTGACTCGGTCATCTTGAGGATTTGCCGGACATTATTGGAAAGAGGCAATGAACCGCGGATCTTTCTGTCAAAGGTCGTTAGTGAAACACGGTCGGATTGTTCCACAATGAGATAAGCGAGGGTCGTGGCAAGACGCGAGGAATAGAGCAGTTTTTGTTGATCCTCATCTCCATAGCGCATCGAC
>JABJJO010000203.1 GCA_018660825.1 Planctomycetaceae bacterium
GTTTCTATTAGTCGCGACACAGCCGCCCGAATTAGTAACGAATCGCTAACGTATGTAAGAAAATTTGCCCCGCACCTTGTCGAGGAATTGCAAGGAATGGCCGAAGCTAGTGTTGTCTCTATCGATAATTTGATGTTGTTGCAAGTTCGCAATCAATTCAATGATGCGATGCCGCAGGGGGCAAACGGTTTACAAGGATGCACAGCATTGTCCATTGGTGCCAGCACTATGCAGTCGGGAAGAGGGGTTGTCGCTCAGAACTGGGATGCAGATCCCGCACTGGACCCCTACACAATTGTATTGACACGCCATCCGGATGCTACTCCTTCTTATATGAGTGTCACCCAGGCGGGGTTGATCTCCTATATTGGCATGAATGCCGCCGGGATTGCCGCTTGCGTAAATACGCTGCCCGCCCCGTCTCGAGATGTTGGAGTACCGCATTACTTTTCGTTACGCACGATGTTTGAGCAAACGTCCTTAGCAGCAGCGGTTGATGTGCTCGCGTCGGCTCACCGCGCTATCCCTGTAAACATTATGATGACGACGCCTGCTGGGCCTGCGAATGTGGAAGGATATATTGATGACGTGAAATTATTAACCGACGAGTCGTTGTTGGTGCACACCAACCATTGTCTGTGTCCTGACCGGACTTCGATTAACGATGAGTATCCAGAATTGATCCAATCTGTGCCAAGGCTGCAGCGGATGACAAAGTTGCTGTCAGATTTAGTGCCAGATTGTAAACTGACAATTCAACAGCTCCAGTCAATGTTGTCAGATCACGAAAACTATCCCCAGTCGATTTGTCGGCATCAAAACGCTGATGCCCAACACGGATTTTGGAGTACCGTATTCTCGATTGTAATGGATCCCACTGCCCGTGAAATGTATGTGTCGCGTGGGAATCCCTGTGAAAAAAGTTTTGAATGTTATGATTTTTTAGATTGTTGACCACCAGAGGGACAAAAAAATCGTATTACTGCATGGAATTGCTAAAAAACAAGTTCTTTTATGGGTTAGCGTTGGCGATAAATAGATAAATGTAGTAAAGCTAGATGCGTTATTTTAAATTTTTTTTCAGGAGTGAAGATGATGAAACGTTCAAATAGGCGAAACGCCTTCACGCTCGTGGAATTGTTGGTCGTGATTGCGATCATCGGTATTCTCGTAGCGCTGTTGTTGCCTGCCGTGTCGGCTGCACGAGAAGCAGCACGGAAAATGTCTTGTAGCAACAATCTAAAGCAGATTGGACTCGCTATGCGGACTTACCACAATACCTACAATTCTTTGCCACATAATGGCATCTACTTTTGGGGTCGAACATCCAACAACGGACAAACTTGGGTTGGTAGTAGTAAAGGTGGCGTCTTTGCTAAGTTGCTTCCATTTATCGAACAGGATCCATTATACCATCAGTTGAACATGACTATTTCGGGCCTCAAGAATCGTAATATCGCTCCATTCGGAGGGTCTTACAACAACTGGGCACGATTTGAAACTGACTACGCTATTGCACCTAACGGGCGCGCTGTACGAAGTGAGTTGATACCCGCTTTGATTTGCCCTTCGGCCAACGTCGACCCTTATGTTCATCGAAATCAATGGGACCGCGATGCAACTGTTACTTGTTACGGTTATAGCATGGGATCACAACAAAGTAATTCATGGAATAATCAATGTCCGAATTACCCAGGTAATTTGTTCAAAACTGGGCCATCCAACCATGGGAATGACGCGCGTGCGTTTAAGGCTTCTGGTGTTTTCTTGCGTGGTCACTGGGCCGCTCGTTTCCGTGATGTGACCGATGGTGAAAGCCAAGTCATTATGGTAGGCGAGATGTTGCCGCACAAATCCGACCATTATATCAACGGTTGGTTGCATTATAATGCGAGTTGGGTTATGACCGTGGGGCCGATCAACTTCCCTATAGTAGGCGTCGGCGATCCTGGTTTTTCGTGGAACAGTGAAACCAAGCCGCTCAACCCTTTTGGTTGTACGCACTTTAAAGCTTGGTCAACTTCCAATGCTTTCAAATCGCAGCACAAAGGCGGGGCTCAATTTGTCCTAGTCGACGGTAGCGTTCAATTCTTGAGCGAAAACATCGACTACGTGACCTACAACCGTCTCGGCGACCGTCGCGATGGTATACCACTAGGCGAAGAATGGAAGAATAACTAACAGCTAGTTGTTCGAACCAGAACACTGTTTTCAAGGCCCCTTGATTGGATCTACTCGATCCGGTCAAGGGGTTTTTTCAACCCCTTAACACCCAATTTCACAAATTGGCGGAACCTTGCTGCACAAATGGAGTTTGATAATACTAACGCACTGAGTAAAATACTATTCTCTTACTCGTTGAATGTCGAACAATGGGATAATCAAAGATGCTTCGTCGATTTTGTATGGCTATAGTTTTAACCCTGAGCCCCCTGTTTTCAACAATTGGGCAGCAGGCACCCGCCACTGGACAGCGGGTTGGTGATTTTGTGTTAAACGATTTTCGCGGCAATGCAGTTGCGTTGCATGACTACCAAGAAGCCAAAGTTGTTGTGTTGGCTGTGCTGGGCACCGAATGCCCGCTAGCTAAACTTTATGGACCAAGACTGCAGGAACTAGACGATCGCTTCGGCAGCGAAGTTGCATTTATCGGTATAAACGCAAACACTCAAGACTCCGTTACCGAAATCGCTGCCTATGCGCGCCGTCATAAAATCGCGTTTCCCATCCTCAAAGATCTTGGCAATAAAATCGTCGACGAACTGGGTGCCGTTCGCACCCCCGAAATATTTGTACTCGATTTTAAACGGCGTATTCGATACCAAGGACGAATTGATGATCAATACTCGGTAGGTGTGATTCGCGGTTTCGCGAAACGAGAGTTTCTTGCCGATGCCGTCAACGCTTTGCTAGCAGGGCGCAATCCCCGCAGGTCATATATGGAACCCGTGGGTTGCCACATCGGCCGAGTTCGAATTCCCATCGCCGACAGCAAAGTTACCTATTCGAATCAAGTTTCTAGGATCTTGCAGAAACGCTGTGTGAGTTGTCATCGTGACGGAGAAATTGCGCCTTTCGCGCTCATCGACTATGACGACGTTGTTGGTTGGTCGGAGATGATTGCTGAAGTAGTTGCAGACCAACGCATGCCACCATGGCACGCTACTCAAGATCATCTTAAGTTCATAAACGATCGGACAATGTCTGGCGAAGAAAAGAAGCTCATTTACAGTTGGGTTGCCAATGGCGCTCCCGAGGGCGATCGGAGTATGTTACCGCCACCGTTGTCATTCCCCGTTGCTGATTGGGACTTGCCAAAGAAACCAGATGCGGCGTTCAACATCCAAAACACTCCGTTCAAAGTAAAATCTCAGGGCGAAGTAAAGTATCAGTGGTTTACCGTCAACCCAGGCTTTACCGAAGACAAGTGGATCCGGGCCGTCGAGATCATTCCAGGAAATCCGGCAGTTGTCCATCACGTTTTGGCGTTCATTCAATTGCCTGGTGAAACTCAGTTGCGTGGGTCTAGAGGGTACTTGGCAGGATTCGTTCCCGGATTACGAGCGGATAGTTTTCCCGCAGGCATGGCGAAACGACTGCCGGTTGGTGCAAAACTCGTATTTCAAATTCATTACACCGCGGTTGGGTCAGAGCAATTCGACCAGAGTAAGATCGGGTTTGTGTTTATGGAAGACGTGGACGTCAAACAAGAAATTATTACGACCAGTGCCGTCAACGGTCGGTTCGTGATTCCAGCCGGCGAGCGCAATCACCAAGTCACGGCTTCGTCCCAAAAATCACCGGCGGCGGTTACGCTGATCGGCATGAACCCACACATGCATTTACGAGGCAAATCATTTCGTTATGATGTTCGATTACCCAATGGTGAAATTGAAACGCTCCTTGATATTCCCGCCTATGATTTTAATTGGCAAACACA
>JABJJO010000111.1 GCA_018660825.1 Planctomycetaceae bacterium
AACAGGAGGCGCAACCAATGGAAGAACGCAGAGGCAAGCTGCGTGATCCTTGATGGGCCCACCGACCAATGGGGACGAGTTGCACCTCCGCTCCACGCCGACCACTGGGATTCCTCCTCACAGCACCCGTTCGCAGTCGATTCGGAGTGGCACCCATTCGGAGTGAGTTCGGACTGAGCAGCTCACCACGGACGACCCAAACACAAAACCAAAGTCAAGTCCGTGTGACCCCGCGCCAGCTCCACTCGAGTGTGCTGCGAGTACATCGCCTGATCATCGCCTCGAGTGTGCTGTCAGCATTGCAACGAGGCTCCAGCTCCAGACTTGTTTGCCCCGAGCACCTTCGACGCAGGCGAAGCGCGTGGCGCCGGGCAGCCGACATGCATTCCTAAGGCCGCCCAACAACGGAGGCAACCAGAGCTGAAAGTGAGCGGGCTATACAAGCGGGCTGCCCGAGTGGCTCCGCTTGGTTCGTTGGATGTCGCTGCAGCTAATCGAACCTTCGTTTGGTTGAGGCCTTGGTGACATTGATTTATCCTCAGCCATGAATTCAGTTACTTTGTTTAAACACAAAATTTTTCTGGACCCCAAATCATTGACGATGCATTAATTTGTGGTGTCCACTTGACGAATATACACAAAATAACTCCCCCGTATTTTCCCATTTGGCAACGTCATATACGTCTGCAGCTTGGTAGGGCCCTTGGGTAGTTCCAATTTAAATGTGATCGAGTGCCGCAATTGTTTTTCGTCCAAAACTGCGGTTTTATTATGACCACCTACTTGGATCGCAGCACTAACGGCATCCAGCGGTTTGTTAATATGTTTTGGCCATCGTCGAAGTTCGATTTCATACATTCCGGCATTAGCCACGTCAATCGCCCAAAAACCATTCCCCATCGCTCCGCTACGAACATGATTTTGGTGCCAAGGTGTCATGCCGCCGGCAGCATGCCAATCATGTGAATGTAACAACGATTCAGGTTGTTCGCCGCTGCCAACTGCGATTCGCACAAACTGACTAAATACAGGTTTTAAACTATTCCACCATTGGTCATATTCTGCTGTTAGTTTGTTAACCACATCAGGGTATTCATTGGCTACGTTTTGTTTTTGTCCAGCATCTGCATCCATATCAAACAGTTCTTTACCGTTAACCAATCTCCACCGCTGAGTCATCACCGCACATTTGCGAAGTTTCTCTGGATTCTCGATGCGTTGTGAATGCACCAAAACAGTTCGATCTTTTACCGCTGTATTGTCGCCATAAAGGGGGGCTTTCATACTAATCCCATCACGTGACGCAGCAGATTTATCATTCAACGAACATAGTTCAGTTAAAGTCGGTAATATATCAATGTGCGCTGACAATTGCTGTACATCACGTCCGCCACCCAATTTGCCCGCGGGATAGCGAATATAAAACGGGACACGATGGCCGCCGTCATACTCCGACCCCTTGCCGTCTCGCATGCCCGCATTGAAGCCCTTCCACTGAGCACCCTTAATCACTCGATGCCCCATCGCGCTACCATTGTCCGTTGTAAAAATTAAAATCGTATTTTGAGCTAATTTCCATTCATCAAGTTTGGTGACTAACCGTCCCAAATTCTCGTCAATATTTTCGATCATCCCGTAGAATTCGGCCTGGCCGTTTCCTACGCCTTTGTCTTTATAGGGCTGCGAGTATTTTTCATCGACAAGGAAAGGACCATGTGGGGCATTGGTTGAAATATAAGCGAAAAATGGTTTATTGCGATTGCGTTTAATAAAATTCAAAGCATCTTCAAACCACACGTCTGTACAATATCCCTTTTGCTTTTCCGGGACACCGTTGCGCCAATAGATATCATCAAAATAATCATTGTCCCAATAGTCCGGTCCTTGACCAACGCCACCACCACCGTGGATGAACGTATGCTCAAATCCTTGATCTTGAGGGCGGCAGGGATAATTGTCACCCAAGTGCCATTTACCAAACATCGCTGTTTTGTAACCGTTATCACGAAAGACTTCCGCCATCGTATATTCCGCGGTCGACATCAGACTACGGCCATTGATCGTATGCCACACGCCGGTGCGAGTAGAATACCTGCCAGACATCAAGGCGCTACGAGTGGGTGAGCAAGTTGGATCCACATGGTAATTGGTTAAGCGTACACTTTCTGCATACAGTTTATCCATATTTGGCGTCTGAATCATCTGATTGCCATGGATCGCAATGTCGCCATATCCTTGATCATCCGTAATAATCACAATTACATTGGGTGCAGTGACTTGAGCAACAATGTCCTTGACAATCCCACTGAAAACACTTGCCGACAAAACAGTTATTAGAAGAAAACGCATAGACTTCATAAATTCTCACTTTAGATAATAAAATGTACTACAACACTAATTAGATATTCGATGATAACCACTTATGGCGCAAGCTTAATCCCGCATGCCCGAAAAAGCTCGCCAGACATAGTAGGACAGAGTTAGAAGCGTCGTTGCGACAGCCGCCACATAGGTCATAGCTGCGGCGTCAAGCACCTTGTCCATACCGACTCGTTCCTCGGGGTAAACAATCCCAGCTTCTACCACAATTTGTTTTGCACGGGCAGTCGCATCAAACTCTACTGGCAGCGTCACTAATTGGAATACCAACACCAATCCAAACAATGCACAACCTGCTAGCATCACAATCGAACCGATATTACTTCCGGTGGCAAGCCACATCAGAAGCATCCCAACAATGATGACGCCATAGCCAAGACTACTGCCTAACGTGGCTAGCGGAACAATCGCCGAACGCAGTTTCAACGGGCCATAATTACGAGCATCTTGAATAGCATGACCAGCTTCATGAGCAGCAATACCAATGTGCACGACGGAAGTACCACGGAAGTTTTCCGCTGAAAGAGCTAGGGTTTTATTCCTCGGGTCATAATGGTCCGTGAGAAAACCGCCAGTCTCGGTGACCTGCACATCTTGTAATCCTTCTCGGTCAAGAATCATTCTGGCAGCTTGAGCGCCAGAGTAACCATTCATTGAACGGACTTGAGAGTACTTTTTAAACGCTGCTTTCACTCGCCAACTACATAAACCTGATATGAGTAGTGTTGGCAAAAACACGAGTAGCAGATACATCGGATCAATAAAAAACATTAATTTATCCTTAGAGGGTAATGCTTAGTTAACTTGGATTGTTTGATTTGCTTGTTTTTCACGTTTCGTCAAAGCAACCTGTAACAGGCCATCTTCAAGATGAGCCAAGATACCGTCACTATCAATTGCACGAG
>JABJJO010000181.1 GCA_018660825.1 Planctomycetaceae bacterium
CTGAATGAACAAAGGAAAAATTATATGAGCGATCGAATTATCATGCGCACGGGGGAGTCCCTTGTTGCTGGCGGGCCTCCATTTACGGCTGCGGAGCCAGAGGTTGTTATCGGTGAGTTGGACGGACCGGTCGGTACAGCGCTGGCGACGTTAACCGGTAACCAATCCGCCGGGCACTCCAAAGTCTTCGCTATTCTGGACACCGACATTCAGGTTCGTCCAGTGACACTGATGGTGAGCAAGGTAACGGTCAAGAAAAGCGCTTACACCAATATTTTAATGGGGACAGTGCAGGCCGCAATTGCCAATGGTGTGCTCGACGCTGTCCGCGCTGGAGATATTCCACAAGACAAGGCAAATGAACTAGGTATCATCTGTTCGGTTTGGCTCAATCCTGGTGCCGCGACTGACGAGAACCTTGATCACAAAGCACTATTTGATATCCATCGAAAAGCAATGGCTCAGGCAATACACAAGGCGATGTGCAATGAGCCTTCGATCGAATGGCTGTTAGAAAACCAGGATAAAATCACCCACAAGTACTATCAACGTGGGTTGGACGGCGAACTATAGGTTAATTCAGCGAACGTTTACGACAAACGTCCTTTCCGCATGGAAGCTATTTAAATCCTCGGCGTTGGCTTTACCCTTGGACGTGTATACCAACTTCTTCATTCCTACGCTAGGCATCATCGTTCTTCGTATCTGTTATGTATTTGAGTCCTTGTGTGACCACATAACCGCTGCATATGCATCTGGCTAGATACGCGACCCACCACCCAACCAAGCACTTCGTGTTGTGATTTGGTAAGCTGTTCGAAGCCTATCCCATATTTCCCTGCCCGGTGGTGGTCACGGAACTACGAACACATGAGCAGGGGTTGCTGGGTGAGGCGGGTGCACAATAACGTTGAGGCTTCAGGGATGACGCTTGCTTGGTCGTCCGCTGAAAGACTAAGATAACGGGACACTCTCCAGTTTCGATATCTTTCACCGACGTAACGCATGGCGATTTAACCATGAAGAAAATATTGCTTGCCTCCATGATCTGGTTACTTGGTGTCTCCTGGATACCCGCCGGAGAAAGCCGTGGTCGGATGACGGCCTCTGTCGCCGGGCACCAGCTGCAATATCTCCTCCAGGCACCAACCGGGGATACCCCAGAAGACGGCAGGCCACTGCTCCTGTTCCTGCATGGTTATGGTGAATGCGGAGACGATCTCGAAAAGGTCAAGATACACGGTCCCCCGAAGCTGATCAGCAAGTTTGATGCACTGGCAGGTTGTGTTATTGTCTCACCCCAGTGCCCGGTCGATAGTTGGTGGCGTGTCGACGCTTTAAAGGTCCTG
The DNA here is from genome assembly GCA_018660825.1 of Planctomycetaceae bacterium. Classification (GTDB taxonomy): domain Bacteria; phylum Planctomycetota; class Planctomycetia; order Pirellulales; family Pirellulaceae; genus UBA721. Next base: position 1,350 of record JABJJO010000181.1, read on the forward strand.
GTGGAGGAGATTATCCAGGCGCGGGGCGATATCGATCGACGACGTCTCTATGTGACCGGGCTTAGCATGGGTGGGTATGGTACCTGGAGTTTCCTTTCGCGCTATCCCGATTATTTTGCAGCCGCTATTCCAATTTGTGGTGGTGGTGATCCATTTCGCCTGCCTGGCAACCGACCACCGAAAAAAATCGGTATCAAGAACGAGTTTGATCCAAGTGGTCTCAAGCGTACCCGGGAAATACCTATCTGGACGTTCCATGGCGCCAAGGATCGATCTGTCCCCATTCTGGAAACCGAGATGCTCGTCAAGCTGCTTCAAGAGGCCGGCAGCAAACACATCCGTTTCACGAACTACCCGGATGCCGCACATGTGGGTGCCTGGCAAAAAGCCTACGAGGATCCGAAAACCTGGAAATGGCTTTTTGCGCAGAGGTCAGTGAGGGCGGAAAATACCGGGAAAAGCGCTTCCCTGCCGGACACGTTGAAACCCTATTTCTCACCACCACCAGCCTGGGAGGCAAAGCTGGGGAATTACAGATCGCCACTCAAGTTCTCGAATGGTAATCAGGTCAAAACACCGGCTGACTGGAAACGTCGACGTGCCGAGATCCTCTCCCAATGGCAAACGGCCTTGGGAAAATGGCCCCCCCTGGATAGCAAGCCCAAGGTGGAAATCCTGGAATCCAAGCGTCGTGAAAATTTCATGCAACATCGTATCCGCTTCGCCTGGACACCGCACAAGAAAACTACCGGCTACCTGCTGATTCCTGTCAGCAAGGGACCTCACCCGGCTGTCGTAACGGTCTTCTACGAACCGGAAACGGCAATCGGCGAAGGATCGCCCAATCGAGACTTTGCCGTCCAGTTGGCCCGTCGTGGTTTCGTGGCGCTCTCCCTTGGAACCACAGAGGCGACTGAGGCCGAGACTTTTTCCCTCTATTATCCAAGTCTTGAAAATGCCCAGGTTCAGCCACTGTCGATGCTCGGCTACGCCGCCTGTACCGGCTGGTACGTGTTGGCCAATCGACCCGAGGTGGACGTCAAGCGTATCGGGATCGTGGGCCATTCCTTCGGAGGTAAGTGGGCCATGTTTGCCTCCTGCCTGTTTGACAAGTTCGCCTGTGCCGCCTGGTCAGATCCGGGAATCGTTTTTGATGACACGCGCTCCAGTATCAATTACTGGGAACCCTGGTACCTCGGTTACCATCCCAAGCCCTGGCGCAATCGAGGCCTGATCACCCCGGACAATCCGGCCCGTGGACTCTATCCGAAACTGAGAGCGGCCAACCACGACTTGCATGAGTTGCATGCGCTGATGGCCCCACGCCCGTTGCTGATCTCCGGCGGCTCGGAAGATCCTCCCCAGCGTTGGGAAGCCCTGAACCACACGATTTCCATCAACCGTATCCTCGGTTACGAGAATCGGGTCGGCATGACGAATCGACCGGACCACTCGCCGAATGCTGAATCCAACGCTGTCATCTACGCGTTCTTCGAACACTTTCTCCAGTCGCCGCGAAAATAGTCACAAAGGAAGTACCACATAACTCTTCTCACACGGATCTGACCACATACGAATACATTTTCATTTGCAAGATCAGGCTGAGTTTTACCGGTCTCTCGCTTTGCCGATTCAGTTTACTGAATTGACGATTGATGGTCAGACAGCTGATGAGGATTCTAAGCTATCTCGTGGTCAGCGGGTGTCTCACCCCTATTTTCCTTGCCCGGCGGCCCGGTGGTGGGCGTCCGACCTGCGGGCTGCGGCACAATACCCCAACATCTACTGTAAACTTTCCGGACTTGTTACCGAAGCAACATGGAATGGCTGGACACCGGCAGACTTGCGTCCGTATATCGAAACGGCCTTGGAGGCATTTGGGCCACGCCGCTGTATGTTTGGATCGGATTGGCCTGTCTGTAAACTCGCTGGAAGTTATGAACAAGTTTACGATGCGCTGCTGGAAGTCGTCGGTGATCTTTCCCAAGATGAGCAGCAATGGATTCTGGGCAATACAGCCACCGAGTTTTACCAACTCAAATTCGAAGCCCCACCTCTCTCTTAATCACTCCGCTGGTAGTCAGAGCCTTTCCGCTTGATGATAGAACCTGTACCAACGCAGCACGGATGGCAATAAGTAAAACAGGGCCACACCCAATGCAAGTATCGGGCCTATCGCATCTACCAGCGGTTGAGCGGTTTTCGAGGTGATTTTTGTTTTCAGTAGTGCCGATAAATACGCCCCGCATAACAGGGCAACTGGGACAAGCAGAATGTTGCGAAGCAACGCATTGTTGACTCCATCGCCTCATACACTCCAAGCGAGTCCATGGGGCGTCTGCAACGTGCTGGCGACACTCGAAACACCACGGTCTCCAGATATTTGGCTCGTGCTGTAATGGATCCGTTTCCATATTCGCCGCCTTCACAGAATATTGTTGGCTATCGGCTGTTTCGCGGCTGTATTTATGAAGCAGCCCGAAGTAGTGTCCAGGTTATCGATTGTATCGTACACAATTGTACTTGCAATTCAATTATCCGCTTTAAAACGGGCGTTCCGCCCGCGGCTTTTATGACCCCTTACCCCACCCGTTTCGTCTCGCTGACGCTCGACTCTCCGGGTGGAGTAGTGCCTAAATTGGTCGGCCACTATATTGCTAGTCGAAGGCTTATCCCGATTTAGATATTACGCAGCTTTTCAACGCTAGCCGCAATCAGGCTTATAACAAGTTCAACTTCGTCCGTTGTATTGAAACGGCCGATTCCGATTCTAAGCGATTCGGCGATTGTTGTATCGATTTTAATGTTCTTTAGTAATTTACAGCCGTAAAATAACGATAGAGCACTATAATCAGACCAAAAATAATATTGTGTTTTCAAAGAGGCAACCATGGTGCGGATTGTAATGGTCGAAGATAATGAGCTAAATCGCGATATGCTCAGCCGCCGTCTGGCTCGCCGCAACCACGAAGTGAAATGTGCGGTTGATGGAGAGCAGGGAGTTGCTATGGTAAAGGAAGAGCAACCGGATATTGTGCTCATGGGGGTAAGCCTCCCAGGTATTGATGGACTGGAAGCCACTAGACAACTAAAAGCTGCCGAAGCAACTGCAAAAATTCCAATTATTGTCTTAACTGCACATGCGATGGCTGAAGATCGTGAGAGAGCGTTTTCTGCCGGTGCCGATGGATTCTGTGTTAAGCCAATCAAATTCAACGAATTGATTGAGCTGATGGCTCGCTTGCTCGGTTAACTGTTAAATATGTGTTTGACTATAGATTATATTGACATCTTTCTAAAGTAGACCACCCATGAGCGAAACGAACGAAAACCGTGGAAATATTCTTGTCGTTGATGACAATGAAATGAATCGCGATATGCTGTCTCGTCGCTTGCAGCGTAAAAAGTATAATGTTGAAACCGCTGTCGGTGGCAGGGAAGCAATCGACGCCATTAAAGCAGGTGAATACGACCTAATTCTGCTCGATATAACGATGCCCGAAGTTGACGGCTTTGAAGTTTTAGAGAGGGTGCGACGAATTTATGATGCAACTGAGTTGCCAATTATAATGGCCACGGCCAAGACGGATTCAGAAGACGTCGTCAAATCTTTAGAAATGGGCGCCAATGACTATGTCACCAAGCCAATTGACTTTCAAGTAGCGTTAGCTCGCGTTAATACACAAATGCAACTCAAGGAATCAATGGATCGAGTGCGGACGCTGGAACAGTCATTAGCCGAAAGAAATGCTGAACTTCAGTCTTCTAATGATTATATGCTGCAGAGCTTGGAGTCGGCGGCCCGCTTTCAACTTTCATTACTCCAAAAAACCCCGCCCTCGGTTGATGGCCTGAATATTGGGTGGATCTATTGCCCTTGTGATGAACTCGCTGGCGATAGTTACGGAGTGTACGAACTCCCGGACAGTCAATTGCTTGTGTATCAATTAGATGTAACCGGTCATGGAGTGAAAGCGGCTTTATTAGCGGTGACATTAATTCGCCTCTTGAACCCTGCGAATCACGGGAACGTCGTAATCGACGCAGAAAGTGGTGCCGTCATCTCGCCCGCAAAAGTTATTTCAGATTTAAATGATAGATTTCAAATCAATGAAGAGTCCAATCAATTTTTTACCATGGTGTATGGGATCTACGATTGTGGACAACATGTTTTCACTTATGTAAACGCTGCTCATTCGACGCCAATTCTGATAGGTGCCAATACCGATCTGGTCGAAGAGGAATCGGATTTACCGGTAGGCGTTATGCCGCAGATGGATTTTACCGAAAACCGGTTGGAGTTACATGCCGGGCAGTCCATCGCTGTCTATTCCGATGGTATCATCGAAGCCATTCGCGAGGAAGATGGCGAATGGCTCGGTGAAGAGCGACTTGTCAAATTGTTGAAACAGGAATCGGCTACGGAAGCGACGGAGATTTTAACGTTTCTTGAACAGGAAGTACGCGAATGGTGTGGCGATGCGGGTCTTCAGGACGATGTCTCAGCTCTACTACTTCAGCGGCGGTAAAAGTGACTATTGGATCCCCTTCACTCTAAAGCTTGGTTTTGATGAATTTTGCGATCATTTCTTTCGGATTGTAAGGGCAATTGCTGTTTTTGTGAATTATGGATGGTCCCATGTCCGAATAGGAAGTTATCGGTATGGAATTGTAACTGCTCGTAATAAACAATTTCAAAACGTCTAAATCCATAATAAGCAGTATCTCAAAATGGAGTAGTTGGATGCGTCGATTTGCCCTTCTTTTACTAATTACAATATTTGTCTATGACTCCACGTTGGTGGCCGAGGATAAACTATTTCCTTGGAATAAGAGTCCGAGTGAACAAATTGATTCGGGATTGTTGAAGCAAATAGATAATTGGCTTACTTATGGTGATCCAGATCGTTTGGCCAACCATGATTCCACAGCGAGTCGTTTTCGCAACAACCTTCGCATGACCGTTGATCTTGCTGGTCGAGGGATTATACCGCATAAGGGAGGTAATTCTGGGTCCGGTTCAGTTGCATTTATCGGGTTAGATATTCACAAGGTCTTCAGTGATGATAACGGTGATTTTGCAACTTTGATTGCTCAGCCATATTTGACCAAACTCAACAGCGTTAAGGGCCCTCACTTCTTTGAAGGCGACAACGATTGGGAAGTGGTCAATAGAATAATGAACGTTAACTTCACGCGTGTTTTTGACGAGCGAATGAACATTAAAGTGGGTCATTTCGAAGTGCCTTATGGCCTGGAGCAGCCACTGAATACCAATGGTACGCTGCGTGACATGACACACCCGCGCAACCTAGGTGTCAAAGCTGACTGGGGTGTTACCTTAAATGGAACATTGACCGACTATGAATATGAAGTCGGAGTAAGTCGAGGTACTGGTAATGAGTTTTTTGATTCTGAAGATCCATACGTGATGGCTGGTCGTTTCGGTACGAAGCATGTTGAAAACTTTATTGTTGGTGTATCGTTTCTGAAAGGAACTATTTGGAATCCGGGAGCTTTGAATGCTTACAAGCGTGGATTAGTAGACGTATCAGGAGTGATCGGGAATGTGATCGATCGTGAGCGAATTGGTCTGGATATTCAGTATCACTTCGAACGCCCGGTGTCACTTTTCGCTGAATTTAACTATGGAAAAGACTTCGAACGTGATGTGTTCAACACTATGATAGAGTTGGACGTCTATAATCCTTCGAAGAGTAGCATGTGGTTTACCCAATGGAACTATTACTCGGAAGAATATGACGCGGATTTGGGAGGCTGGGAATCTCAGATTGACGGTTCGATCGGTTGGCGTTGGACGCCGAATAACAACTGGGCATTGAGTATGATGTATGTACAGGAAATTTCAGCGAAGAAACTTGACGACGCAAGTGTGCAGCTTGGTTCGAAATTTATTGCCCAATTACGGTACCGCTTCTAAAATTAAAAAGTCCGGTTCAATTACCCTTTAAAGTAGCAAGAGGATCCACAAAATGAATCAATTCTTACTTATCAAACTTACGGCAGTTTTGACTTTTAGCTGTATTGCACAATCGGTTCAAGCTCAGGCTTACTGTGCTCTGCGAGACCCAGTTCGCCAGATCGGTGAACTATATCCGGGATTCTCTTATATGTCGCACGTGGGAGTTGTTACGACAGAAGCGCGTAAAGAAGTCGGTACTCGCCTGCCCTTTACGCTGCACTTTAACGAACTTGGTTCACATACGCTATATGCGGTATCTAATGGTGATGCCAGGGTTGGGTATGTTCATGTTCGCCCCGAGATTACTCGCTGGGGAATTATGGAAATAACCTGGAGTCTGGATGCGGACCTTCGCATACAGGATTTTGCGTTTCAGCGTTGCAGAAACCGCCGGCGCGCCATAATGGAAGGTGATGGTTTTAAAAAACAATTACAAGGAAAATCCTTTGACGAGCTCATAGAATTGTTAAACGAGGACGGAACCAATATTAGTGCTGGTGGCCTTGAGGTTAGTACATTGGATCATGAATTTGCTGCTGCAATTGTGCGTTGCGCTCTAAAAACCATTGCCGTGACAACAATCGTATGGCGAGATGAAGTGAAGACTGCAATGGTGTTGCCTGAGTCCCGCAACCTGCATCAAGTTGCTGAGGTTTACACGCCAGCTGTGCGGCAGGCTTTGGAACGCATGTTCATTGCTGACAACGCAGACATTGAACGTAAGACGGTCAATGTGTTTCGAATTATTGATGGCAGTAAAAAAAAAGATTCTTAATTGAAACACGCTGGCTGGCTGTAAAACCGGCACCATTGATTAAGTGGTATATTTCGGATGGAACTATTGCTCAGATTCAAGCCGCGAACGGCTGGCCCAGTAATGAAATTGCTGATGCATTTGGCTTGATGACAGGTAAAGGACTGGTCGAAATGACCAATTGCAAGACAACCGTCGAGTTATCGGCATTGGAAGTGTTGCTGATTTGCCAAGAACTTGCCGAGGATCACTAACAGTTGAAGCGAGTAAAGCACGTGCGCATTGGTATCTATCTAACATTGATTATCATCGCCTCATTGCTAGGCGGCTTGGCGCTCGCGGGTTTTCTTTTTAACGAGCACAGTAAAAACAGCGATCTTAGTCAGCTTGCTTCCTCCGATAAACTTATTTTAAAAGATATTTATCGACTTACTGATGGTGTGAGTGTTGTCCTGTTAAATACGGACCAAATTCTAGGACACGATAACGAGTTTATTATTCCTTCTACAAAAAGGCAATTCAGTGCGTTAGTTGATCTATGTGATGACACGCTTTCAACTTTTGGTGAGGCCCCAAAGACGACGCTAAGTCAGCAGAAGATGTTTGATGGTTTACTTGAGTCTCGAGTGCTAGAAGAAGATGGATTTAATGGTAATCAGGAGGCTGATAGTTCCAAGCGTAAGCAACTTGAATCCGAAAGTGCCATTCAATTAATTAATCAATCAGAACAAGTACTAAGGTATAAGTTCGAAGCTGTCAAAGAGTCCTTGTCAGGCTTACATCAAGTTATAGAATCCGCTGAGGATCTTGCGGGGACGAATCCGCAGGATCGCGACAATAATTTAAACCAACTCTACGAACGGTCGGTGATTTACTCCGATAACCTGTTTTTTGCTACGGAGCAGTTGAACCATTTAGCTAATTTGATGTCTGCGCATTCTGGATCCGTTTTGCAAATAAATATAGAGAAAACTCGACGTAACGTAATTTGGAGCACCTTGGGGTATCTCGTTATCCTGTTGGTCGTTTGGGGCTGGGGGCAGACAGCTATATCAAGGCCTTTACAAGCATTAAACACGTTAGCGAAGCTTGCCTCACAGGACGAGGCCGGTCAACTTAAACTTATCGGTCATGGCCCTAAAGAAGTAGTGGAATTGGAGAAAAGCGTTTATTTATTCGTTGCCTCAATAGGAGAAGCTCGCGATCAGGCGATCCAAGCAAGCAAAATGAAGGGGGAGTTTCTAGCTAATATGAGTCATGAGTTACGTACTCCGTTGAACGCGATCATTGGCTATAGCGAAATGTTAATGGAGGAGGCAGAAGACCTCGGCGAAGAAATGTTCGTCGATGATCTACAAAAGATCGAAGGTGCTGGGAAACATCTGCTGGCGTTGATCAGCGATATTCTAGATTTGTCTAAGATTGAAGCGGGGAAAATGGATCTCTACGAAGAGGAATTCCCGATTGCGAACTTGGTGATGGATATTCAATCGATAGTGGAAAGCTTGGTTAGTAAGAACTCAAATCAATTCACGGTTGAAATCACTGACGACATTGGGAGCATGCTGGCGGACGTGACTAAGACGCGACAAATACTATTTAATTTTATTAGTAATGCAGCAAAGTTTACCAAGCAGGGGCAGATTACCCTAAAAGTAGATATCCAAACCGGCGTTCCGTCTGACTGGATTCTGTTTTCAGTGCATGATACAGGTATTGGAATGACAAGCGAACAGTTAAATAATCTTTTCGAGAAATTCAACCAGGCTGATAACTCGACTACACGAAAGTACGGAGGAACTGGATTGGGTCTGGCACTATGTTGGGAATTTTCTCATATGATGGGCGGCGAAGTAACGGTGGAGAGCGAACCTGACGTAGGATCGACCTTTACTGTGCGACTGCCAACTAAAATGGCGCCGCGCTGCGATAATCAGGCAATCAATGTTGCTGAGGCTTCCAATGTGGTCCTCTTGATCGATGATGATAAGGCAGTACATGATCTGCTGCACCGAAGTCTAGAAAAGCTGGGCTTTGAGGTCAAATCCGCCTACAGCGGTCGTGACGGAATCTACCAAGCAGAAAAACTCTTTCCGGGTACAATTATTCTTGACGTGATGATGCCTGGAATGGACGGCTGGAATGTACTAAGGATCTTGAATGACCACGATGAGTTGTCTACGATTCCTGTTATCATGCTTACCATGGTAGATGATAAGAAACGCGGTTATGCCATGGGCGTTGCCGGATACCTCTGCAAGCCTGCTAAGCGTGATGAGCTTGTCACGCTTCTGGACAAATACGTCGACCGTGGTCGTAAGCCGGATGTATTAATTGTCGAAGATGACCCTCGTATGCGGGCAATATTGAGACGAGAATTACAAGCTCTACAATGTTCGATTCGAGAAGCTAAGGATGGATTGCGTGCCATTGAACAGTATGACCTAAAGCGTCCGGATCTTATTCTGCTTGACTTGATGATGCCGGAGATGGATGGCTTCGAGTTCGTTGAATATCTACGTAAACATCACGAGGAATGGACACCAATCATCGTGATGACGGCCAAGGACGTAACCAATCAAGATCGCGAACGTCTCAATGGTGCCGTCGAAATTCTCTTGACTAAAGATGAATTACGGCAACAAAAGTTGGAGGGGGTTGTCGAGTCACTTATCCGTGATAGGACATAATCTGTAAATAAATACTAGAGTGGGATGGAACAGCCATATATAGTATGTTGATTGTAATGGAGGGGTTGGATCGGGTTATTGTTGTTCCTAGTGGAAGTAAACTCTCAGCCATCCTCGACGAAAACGTCTCTTCTAATTCACAATCTGCGGGACCGTTTTAACAACTCAATGACATCGTTATTTGCGTTCATGCGAACAACTTCACGACCGTCGATGACGCGACTACAAACTTCCCAGTGGGAAGGGAGTCGTCCATTGACTCGATCCGCTGCCTGCATTGTTAACATCTCATCAAGTCGGGGGAACTCCTCAAATGCCGTGGCCAGCGTTATTCCAGACGCCTAGTTCTCATGAATTGAGAAGCTCGTTGTGCGTGGCTTGCTGCCCCAAACAATGGCTGGGGGCAACGACTAATGTCACTCTTTGAAAACTTCCTGATGTACGAACTCTGCTTTCCCGGTGCGGTAACCGGAGAGACAGAGGTCGAGTGCCCATACTGTCAGGAACTGCTCACCGTTGCCAGGAAGCACTACCTTGGCGTGACCAATGAAGATTTCGACAGCGCGCTGGCCACAAATCCCTTCTCGAAAATTGTGCAGAATAGTGTGCAGCACCAAGCAGCAGGGGGTCGCAACGCCTTACTGCCAACGAAGCAAGGTCAGCAGAAACCCCTGAAAAACAAGCCTGTGCGGCGTAGTGCCGTTGCTTGCAATCTAGACCAAATGGCCTCAAATGCCCCCACTAGGACTCGAAGAAAGTCCAAAACCCTCGGGGAATACGGGTGTTTCTGAAAATCATTGTGCAGATCCTTGTGCACCATTTTCCAATTCGGAGCAACTAGCAGCGATTATCAGTGCAATGGATCGAAACGAACTAGAGCAACGATTGCTAGATTTACTCAAGGAGATCCAGCCAGATACCAGTGAGTAGACCCCCCCCGCTTTGTATCCGCTCAAAATCCGATCCAGACCCCCCATCCCCTCCTTGGAGTCCCATGTATATAGCCACTGAGGGTCGCGCATCAAAAAACAGAAATGGAACACCAATATGAATGAAAGTAAGATCGTCGCTACC
>JABJJO010000204.1 GCA_018660825.1 Planctomycetaceae bacterium
ACCAAGTAGCGCGTTGATGATGACGCGAAGCTAATCGCTGTTTGACGAATTCGTCAATTTGGGAATCACCCCCCCAAAATTCATGGACATTGCGGAATGCCACCGCTATTTCAGCTGAGCTTGCAAGATGACAATCTAGTGTAGTAGGCATCGGGCTATTTGTATTTCCAGTATTCGTCAAAAAACCCTGCGTCGACTACCTTACCGGGCACAACATCATTGGGGGCAGTGGTGATATCGACTACGGCCCAATCGGGCAGTTTGGGATTTTGCAGCGAGTTGGTGCGATCGTGGCCTTCGCGGTGGGTTGGACCACTGTTGATGACAATATACTTTTCTGGTGCAGTTGGGTTGGGCGTTATTAAAATAGGTACGTGTGTCTGGGCATCATAATCTTTTTTGTTGATATGTAATTGCTTGGCATCCCATTGAATCACACCAGCTTGGGCCAACGAATATGAAAGCAGTTGTTTGAGTATCGAATTAGTTTGAAAATCACCCCATAGAATCAAATTGTATTTTCGCTGATCTTCCTTTGTGACGAATTTGTCTAGTTTCATGCGAGGTGTACCGCGATACAGTGATCGCCATCGGGCAAGAAAATGTTGCGATTCAAATTTGATCCAACGTTCGACTTGGGGGCTTTGTGATACTCCGCTGGGCAATACCACCAAGAAAGGATCTAAAAAAGCATCGTCAATTGGGCCTTGTAGTTGTGGTCCCTTGGAAAGACCGGTGGCGCGGTGATCGCCCAGTTTCCAATTCCTTTCAACCTTCGTGAAAACGACCGTTGCACCGGATTGTTTTTCAGGCAGCGAAATAGAGTTGCCATCTATAATGACAGTTCTAAGAGGACCTGGAGGCCCAAATATTTTATTTTCGATTTGAAAACAATTGATATTTTTGGTTTGAATATCGACGACTCCATTATCACGAATCTTCCCATCGATGCGAGAGCCGAGCCAATGCTGAGTGAGTTGTAATGCTTGCACCCAGTGCATGCGGTTGTATCGCAGTGTTCTAGTTTGCAAGTGGACTTCTGAGGGAACATTTAGTTGGCCGGCACTTGCCGCTTGTTGCATCCGCTTCATAATGTCCGCGAGTGATTCAGGCGCATAGCGATGCCCCATTTTGGGACCAATGATATGTGTTAACGTTTGACCTTCTGTAATAAATGCCCGCTCCATGACTCGCGCTGCCTGTATCTGTTTGTCGATTTCACCACTGTAAGCGACAACCGGGACATTAAACAAATTGCGGACATACAATGGGATATCGTAAGTTCCCCATAGTGTTTGCACGTAGGGTGCTGGGTAGTTTTCGGATGCGAGTTTTATATATTCTTTGGTTTCCGCGAAGCCCGCGCCAGGTGAGACGGCGACCCAGCGGTCAGCATAATGTGCACCAACGTGCCAAGCTCCTGCTCCGCCCATCGAAAAACCCATCAACACGATTCGCTGGGCATCAATGTTGTAATGTTTTTTTACGTGTTCGATACATTCAAGCACGTCAATCTCACCGGCTGATTTAAACCCCATGCAATGCCGCCCAAATGGATGCACGACAATGGCATTGCTTGGCGCAATACGGCCCGCACGTGTCATCCGCTGGTGGATGAAATGCATGTTCGTGGTTTTATCTCCACGGCCATGCAACCAAACATAAAGCGGTACTGATTTGGTCAAATTGAGGTCTGCGGGGATTTCTAATCCGTAGGGTTGCGCTGAGCCGTCAATACTAGAGTAATAACCGCGGACAACCAGACCCTGAGCTTGGTGCCAATCCTGTTTGCCGGATGCTAGCAATGCGACTCGACGTTCTGCCTCAGTTAAAACCGTTTCAGCAACGGCGATTTGCCCCTGTGAATAGAATTCGGTGAATTCGACAGCTAACTCAACACTTTCAATAAGTGTTTGAATGTCGGCAGACAGGTTGACGGATTTTGAGGTAACATTACTCCGTACATCATGGATTACCGTTCTAGGGATTTGTGGCAAATGCATTGCAATGTTTAGGGCGGCG
>JABJJO010000087.1 GCA_018660825.1 Planctomycetaceae bacterium
TCGCCGCAAATGTCGAAGAATCGTCAACTGGCGATTCTGTAAGTCGGATGGATATTGGGCCGATCAGAACATCGTCCTCGTGCGCATTTTGTCCAACAGCCATCTGCGTCAAGATCAGAATCGTGCATAGCGAAATAGCCAGTTGTTGAACGACAACAGTGTAAGGGCGAGAGCGATAATGTTTGCAGCTAACGCGTTCAAGATCAGATTCGCTGGTAAATTGTTTCACGGCAAAACCACAGCAGGTATTTACAAAGAATCAGTTACTCTTTGAGGTTCATCGGCGTTCCGCTATGGTAAAATTGAATAATGCTGGCCGAATTGATCTAACAATACAATCGCCATATCTTTACAAGTCGACATTTTCTGACACCGGAAAAGATGGTTATTATCCTGATCCGCGTTCACTGATGATTGCCTGTCTCACGCCGTTGTGCGGCCCAGAAAAGGGTTAGTTAGCCAAACACAAGGATTCGACACCTCAGTGGCTGCGTATATTTTGTCAATCCCGCGATTTCGAAGTTTGATGCGAAAGACCCAGTTGTGGATTTTTTGCAGCATTTGAAAGCGGACTTCGGGCCAGCCATCGTCTTTTTTGGTAGTGAGGATAAGTGGCTGAAGAACGGCTGGGCTCCCGCGATGGAAAAAATGAAGACATTCGGCATCACCTCGGTTGAATTACAGATTGCCAAAGGTCAAACTCACGCGTTCTTCAACAAGCAGCCGTGGAAGGACGTGACACTGATTGCGGCAGATCGGTTCCTAAACAAGCTCGGCTACCTCGAAGGTGAACCGACACTGTCGATGCCTAAAACAGGTGCGAAGCTGGTCGGAAAGCCCTAGTGTTTGTGGGTCAAGAGTCGACTATACCTCGGAAGTTAAGATCTACCCCGAGCTCGGTTCGATCACCTCGTCAGGACATATCAAAGAAATCGTCGACCCTACAAAAAAAGGCATTCCACGTCATAGACGGTCATGATCCGTCAAAAGCTAAATGTGGATGCCACAGATGAGTTACACCAAAGTCCACAAGGCACATGGAGAGAAACCTCTACCAGTACATTCGATACGCTACCATAGCTGACCAGCTGCCGAACAGTTGATTTCCATTTTGCAGAAGCGAGTCATATTCGACACCGGCCATGATTTTTTGGTGATGGCTGCGGATTAACTTGTGTAGACCCAGATAACAACTGTGGTGTTCATCACCGCGTCCATTGGCTAACGATGGAAATCCGTCACGAGCACCGGCACGGCGAATATAGCGCGAGTTAAGTCGAATTCCCTCTATCTCACTGCTGCCTTGATACTGGTATCGAAAGACGGCTTCAAGGCTGTCCTGAATCAACCAGTACGAGGGCATAACGACAATCCCCCAAAAATCACCCTCGCGATTTGCATTCAACTGGTCGCCATTGTTTCCATAAATTCCCTCTAGGTGAAATTCCCAAGGCCCACGTTTGCGTTGAATTGAAACCGCGGTGGCCCAGTCTAAACCACCCGCAAGAACCTCGTCGCCGGCGCTGACATCTTGAAGAAACATGGTCCATCGCAGGTCCGTCTCTTCGTTATCAGGTCCGTTTTGCAAGTCCCAATGAACGTTACTGTAGTAGAGCTCTCCATCGTTGAATGGCGCAACCCAGTCGTGCTGTGTTGTGCTAAACGCTCCAAGTGTCCACGTTACAGGCTCACGTTCCGCAATGAACCAAATACCAGTTGGATTGGCAAACTCCGAGTTATATGCCCATATTTTATTGGCGATGGCAGATCGCTCGACGGTCTTGATTCGTTTCGATGACGTAACCCATTCGTAAGACATGTTGATCTCACGCGACCCAATGCCGAGCTTGAAGCCGTCAACACCATCGAGATCAAAAGCGTTCTTCATATCGAGTTGCATCTTAAATTGGTACATATGTTTAAAACGAATATCAAGCTCCCCACCGCGGGGGCGCTGATCGTCAGACATTTCGGCCTCAGCGTAGAGGTCCCAGTTTTTTAGGAATTTGGCGCTGAGCCCCAAACGGAATCGGCGCATTTCATCGGTTTCGTAGTTCACGTCGTTCCCGACGACGGAACCATCAACCAGTCCGTATTGGTAATGAACTCGCCCAATGAATTTAAGTTCCTGAATGAGCGGATCCTCAGAACTGGAGTAGATCGCGGCGAGTTTCCGCCAGCGCTTGAGGAAATCCTTGCGTTGCGAATCTTTCGCCGCAAATGTCGAAGAATCGTCAACTGGCGATTCTGTAAGTCGGATGGATATTGGGCCGATCAGAACATCGTCCTCGTGCGCATTTTGTCCAACAGCCATCTGCGTCAAGATCAGAATCGTGCATAGCGAAATAGCCA
>JABJJO010000019.1 GCA_018660825.1 Planctomycetaceae bacterium
AGCGCCGTCCTTATCTTCATCCATTTCCGCGACCCGCGATTGCATGCGTTCACTGATTTCAGAACCCGAAAGCAAACCATCCATATCCTCGTCCCTATCCGCAAAAATTTGTGCCGGATCAAAACTGCGACGACCCGTATCTTGCCCACCTTCATTCTCACCTTGACCGCCGTCCGTTGGAGCGCCGCCAAAACCACCGCCACTGGCCCCCATTTCCGCATCCATCTTCTTTTCTTCCTCAGTCCGTTCCGGCTGTTCTACTGCATATTCGGAATAATCTGGTGGTCCTTTGCTTGCCGCGGTTTGTCTCAGTAACTCTTTTTGGTATTCAGACAAACCAGTTGGTGCCTCATCTTCCCACAATTCCACGGCATTGTCGTAAATCAAATATCCGCCACCACTTATGACGCCAACTAAAACCACCACCATAACCAGACGTGTAATGAGGGTTTTACCGGCACCTAACTCAACAGTACCACTTGAGTCACTTGCTAATGTTGTTTGCGACGGTTCCTCTTGCTGAGTTTGGTTTTCCTCAGTTGCTACTTCCACCACACCGCGTTGAATCAACACTTCCGTACTGCATGCCGGGCAAACGCCCATTTCACCGGCAGCAGAATTGTCCATTTGCATGGTGTGTTTGCACTGAGGGCAAGAAAATTCAAAAGCCATAGTCGTCAATCTAAAAGAATTATATATATTGTAAAACTCTCGTTATTCTATCAAATCCAGCGACCAATACCTAGATTCTCATGCCTTGTCGCGAATTTTTTTATAAAACTAGCGCCCCGAACTGAACTGTACCCCCAATCAATTACGGTTCCTGCTTGAAAACACACATACGCCGACAAAAGCACAACAACAGTTCCCAACAGGTTATACTGAAATACTAGCAACAGGTAACCACCTCAGCCACAAGGCATGAAAGTCTCGACCAATGCGCAAATTGATTCGCCTCGCCACCAATGTTATGTGCCTTACCGCACTCGCTTGTGTCCCCATTGACCGCGTATCCGCTTTTCAAATAGCCGACGTCATTGTTTCACCTCGCGCCGCTAGGATACATAATGCCACTTTCGTTTTTGATGGCCATAACGACCTACCCTACACCCTCAAAAAGGTGGCCTCGTCCTCTTTCGTAACGATGGATATTGCAAAACCACAACCTACCATTCATACCGACATTCCACGACTGCTCCAGGGGAATGTTGGCGGCCAATATTGGTCTGTGTATGTGCCGGCCGCTACCGCCAGTCGAGGAACGGCTTTGTTGGAGACGCTAGAGCAAATTCAGATAGTACACGCCATGATCAATAAATACCCCGAAACGTTTGCAGCCGTTTCCAACTATCAAGATATCGTTCGCGCTCGCCGACAGGGAAAAATCGCGTCGCTCATTGGTGTAGAAGGCGGACATTCCATAGAAAACTCGGTCGGAAACCTACACCGATTATATGATCTTGGTGCCCGCTACATGACTCTGACTCACTCCGACACTCTAAAATGGGCGGATTCCGCGACGGACGACGCAAAACATCAAGGACTCAATGCTTTCGGTGAGGAAATTGTTCGGCAAATGAATTCTCTCGGAATGATCGTTGACCTTTCACATGTTTCCCAATCCACGATGCATGATGCTCTTGATACTACCAAAGCACCCATTATGTTTTCACACTCTTCGGCTCGCAGTGTAGCCAATCACGTTAGGAACGTTCCCGACAGCGTGTTAGAGCGTATGCGAAGTAACGGTGGTATCGTCATGGTCAATTTTTTTTCCGGCTTCGTCGACCCTGAAGCAGCAGTGATTATGTCCACCATGTTTGACGTTTCGCGGGAATTGCGACTTAAATATTCGGACGATGATGAATTTGATACCGCCGTTAAACGCTGGCGAGCAGCCAACCCCTACCCACGTGGAACAATTTACGACGTGGTCGACCACATCGATCATATCGTCAAGATCGCTGGTATTGACCATGTTGGCATCGGGTCTGATTTTGACGGTGTTTCAAAACTGCCCGTGGGACTTGAAGACGTGTCAACCTACCCCCGCATCACGCAAATATTACTGGATCGGGGATATTCCAGACGAGATGTCGATAAAATTATGAGCAGCAATATGATGAGAGTGATTCGTCAAGTTGAACGAGTTGCCGCCCAACAATAACTTAAGTCGCGGCGGTTTTGGTCGATTGCCTTTGCGGTTTGATCAACATCCCTAATTTATATAAGGATACTTGATTTTGAAAACACTACTTACCCTAATGTTAATAACATCGTCGATTTTTCTTTCTCTGGATTCAGTGATGGCTCAAAAAAGACACTGTAAATATGCTTTAGTGATTCACGGAGGTGCTGGCAGCGCAACCAACGATGAACAAGTCATAGCTGCGCGGGAAATCGTCCTTGGCGCCGCATTAAATAAGGGAACATCCATCTTAAGTGGCGGCGGTACTAGCCTCGACGCTGTCGAGCAGGTTATCCGCATTCTAGAAGATTCGCCACTTTTTAACGCAGGGAAAGGCGCGGTACTTACGGCAACAAGCACCAACGAACTCGATGCAACCATTATGGACGGCAGCACCCGCGCCTGTGGCGCCGCCGGTGGAGTCACAAACGTCAAAAATCCTATTTCCCTTGCCAGGCTCGTTATGACAGAGACTCGCCACGTATTACTCGCTGCGGATGGCGCCAACGCATTCGCCGCGAGCCTTGAACACCCGAACATCGAAATAGTCTCTCCAGAATATTTCCGAACAGAACATCAAGAACAACGACTGCAGCGAGCTCAAGAAAAATCTCGCTTGACAGATGCGGAACAAATGGGCACCGTGGGATGTGTCGCGCTAGATTGGCGCGGAAACATCGCCGCCGGCACGTCGACCGGAGGGTTAGTCAACAAGAAGCATGGCCGTATTGGCGATTCGCCAATTGTCGGAGCGGGTACTTTTGCGGATAACCGCACCTGTGGAATTTCCTGCACCGGCGTGGGCGAAGACTTTATTCGAAATTCCGTCGCCTACGACGTAACAGCGCGTATGCTATATAAACGCCAACGAATGGAGAACGCTGTCCAAGACATTCTACGGCAGGAAGATTTCCAAGTCCGAGGTGGAATGATTGGGATCGACCACAAGGGACGAATTACAATGCAATTCAATACTGCCGGTATGTCCCGAGCAGCGGCGGATTCTGATGGATTACACTATATCAAGATTGGGAAATAATGTCGGCACCCCTTGTTCGCTTGGAAAATTCCGGCGTCTGCAAACACGCCTATCGACTACTACTAACGTCGCTCGTCATTTTGTTGCCCGCTCGTTTTTTGACGGCCCAGCAAACTTCCATCGAAGACGCTGTTCATGCAGCAGTTGAAATGGAAGCCGAGAGGCAAAACGCTGTGGGCGTCGCGGTCGCCGTGCTACTAGACGGCAAAATAGCATTCTACAGTAGCACCGGTTTTCAAGACTTAAAATCCAAAATTCCTGTTTCACGCGAAACCATGTTCCGCTGGGCGTCCATCTCCAAATCGCTAACAGCGATCACATTGTTGCAGTTAGCTGAGCAGGAAGACCTTTCAATTAATCAAACGGTCAAACATTTCCTGCCAGACTATCCACCGCAGCGAACCCAAGATGGTCAATCCCACGAAATCACCCTGAAACAACTCTTGACGCACCAAGCCGGTATTATCCATTACACAAACGGTGTCGTGAAAGGAACTCCGCAAGACTATGTAAGGCCTCACCCAACTAGACATGTTAAGTTGGCACTTAATGGTTTCAATCGATCCCAATTAGTACATGTGCCCGGTACCGCATATTCCTACACCACACGTGGTTATATCCTGCTGAGTGCTATCGTCGAACAAGCGGCCGGTCGACCATTTCATATCCACGTAGATCGCATGATCGCCCAACCGCTCGGCATGCACACACTACAACCCGATTATCAATGGAAACGCATCCAAAACCGCGCCGTAGGCTATCGCAAATTGACCACCGGAAAAATCGTTCCTTCAAGCGATACCGACGTAAGTTGGAAACTGGGAGGCGGTGGATTCATTTCTACCATCGATGACTTGGCCAAATTCGCCGAGGGACTCCTCCAAGGTAAACTCGTAAGCAAACAAACTGAAACATTGATGTTTACCCCACAAACAATTGCAGATGGCACGACGACAAACTACGGGCTTGGATTTCAAAGTTTACAACTTAACGGTCGACAAACAATTGGACACGGTGGATCACAAGAAAAGACAAAGACTCGGCTTGCTATCGATCAAAAGTCGAACACCGGAGTGGTCTTGATGAGTAACAGCGAATACGTCGATACGACGACGTTTGCAGAAGTCATCTTCAAGGCAATCTCCGATAATCGCCGCATTTCACCTTGATCGGCAACCATCACCGCCGCCACATTTTGGGCAAACCAATATTAACAATAGGTTCTCTAGAATGGAATGTCGTCCGCCGCCATCCCCACTAATTCCGGTTCGGGTTTGCTATTTCCATCAGCTATATCTGTCCCCGCCTTATTACCCACGAAGCTAAATTCTGTTCCACGGACTTTCAGTTTCGAAAAGTGCTTACCGTCCTTCTCCCAACGTTCTAGTTGAAGCGATCCCTCAATCAAAATGGGAGAACCTTTTTGGAAATATTGGGCAATTACCTCCGCTTTGCGATTCCAAAACGTAACGTCCACGAATTGAGTTACGTCAACCCATTCCCCATTATCCCCCGGACGCCGCTCGTTAACCGCGACACCCAAGTCGATTACGGAATGCCCTCCGCTTGTTGTTCGCAACTCCACGCCCCTTGTTAATCGACCCATAATTATTACTTTGTTAAAACTGCTCATCGTTAATCCTCCTAAAAAACAATCTTTTCACTACTTAAGAGATTGAGATGATCCAATTTCCGGATTATTCCCTTAAGAAATTCAAAATACACGCGGGCTGTCACCACAACTGTCAATCGCCCGTTTTCCGTTCAATTTTTTCGGAAAAATACCCTTGCCGTTCTCTTAAGTGGTAGAGGAACGCGGCTATTTCGCGTTCTCATTGCAAACTAGATTTTTGTAGAAAGCAAAAGTATCATGAAAACGACCAAAACAGCCACCATACCTACGATCAGTGAAGGCTGCATCAGAGCGGTATCCGAAGCGGGGTTTCGTGAGAGCATGTCCAAATATGCAATTCATGGGTATGAAATGCTAGACGCAGAGAATCTCGAAATTGGGATTTGGATCGATAGCGTAGCACGACATGTGTTCGGCAATAAAGATATCAAACTCTGCGACGAATACCGTAACTATTTACAATTTGCTTGGGCCGCGCATGCCGTGATGCTCTATAAGGTGATATCCGCCCAAATCGAAGGAAATGCGTTGGAATAAGCAATATTGCCCATTTTTCAAATTCGCGTCAGGTTTTGGTTCAATTCCCCTCATCCCCCCGCGACACTTGCTGACGCAATAACTCGATTGCCGTTTGAAATCGATCGTACGCTGTAGACAACGGTATGTCATATTCTCTACTTATCTCAGCAAACGTCATATCCAAAAGTAGATGTCCATTAACAATGCACTGCAAAGAGTCGTCCAGGGAGCCAAGTTTTGACATCACGAATTGCAACATTTCGTGATCAGCAGCGTAGTGGTCGTCAGGCAATTGGACAACATCCGGTACGTCCGGCATGAAATCGACACGTCGTTTTTTGAATTCATCTAGCATCGCCCAGCGAAAGTGGGTACACGCCGTGGCGAAAAAATGATGTCGATCTGCTATTTCGTCGTTACCCATCCTTACCTGCAACTTCTCGTACACCCCGTTGATCAACTCATCGGGATCTTCAATGCTAGAGTTCGGGAAAGTCGCGAGCACTCGGGCCGCAGTTTCCCGCAACGTTACAAGAACGGCTTTCCATAAATATTCCTGGTGAATCGACTCGCCCCTACCGGCATTTTGAATCAATAGCGTAATCGACCCGTAACCTGTTTTTCTAGCGGGACGGAGTTGGTTAATTACCGAATCAAATGGTTCCGATTGCGACATACTCAACCTTGCTCTGGGAGTAGAATAATTCGAATTTCTTGCAACGGAGTCATACCTAATTCAAATTCCCTTGAAATATATTCAATCATGGTATGCAAACAAACCTCGGGGTCCATCCCCGCATTGCCGGTGCCCAGCAAGGGAAACGCAATACTAGTGACTTCCAGTGATTGTGCGTGATGGAAACAATCACCTAGGATACTGCGAATCAAGTCCGGAGTGGGAATAAAACGCCTATTACCTTTGGCAGCGCCAAGATCGGGGATCGTGATCGCATGGAAAACGAACCGATGCGGCAACCTCCCCGCTCCCGACGGCATGACCCGCCCCAGCAAAACCGGCGCCAAGTGCCGTGTTGTCTCAAAATATTTATCGCCTGCCGATTCTCTAATTTTTCCGGCCACGCCGGCCGTCATTGTCAGTCTACCGTCATCGCTACTAACCAAAACCTCACAACCCTCGGCACTCTCAACAATATCACCCTCCAACAACACCAACTTCCGTGTGTCACCGAATCGTTGCACGCATTTCTCACCCCATAATGTACCCGCGCGAGATTCACGCGGTGCCGACAAACCGGACTTCTTCTCCTGCGAGGGACTGAATTCCGAAGGCATCGCAAGACTGCAGGATACACTGGACGACAAAAGCAGACCGCGATCCGAGTCATCACGGACAATTGTTTCGACTTCAACCTCTGGCAACTCGTTAAGGATTTCAGCAAAATTTGAAAACCTATCACGCGCCTGTTTGGCCATGCATCGTTCAATGATATCCGCCAAGTCCTTGTCCAAATTGGGATTTCGTGATCGCGGCGATTCCAATATTTCCATGCGATGTTTATAGACGACCTCGACAAAATCAACGCCCTCAAACGGCGGCGACCCAGTCAATAAATGATAAAACGTCGCGCCGAAACTATAGACATCATTCCGCAAGTCGACGACCGCCGAATCAAAACCTTGTTCAGGTGACATGTAGTGTGGCGTGCCAAGCATTTGCCCCGATTTAGTCAACACGCGTCCGTTGAGAGGACGTTCCCCATTGGGTAATGCTATAGCGAGCCCAAAGTCGAGCAACTTAACCGAATTATCCTCGGCTGCGACTATCAAATTTGCAGGCTTAATATCACGATGTACGATACCACGCTCTGTCGCGGCAACCATCGCTTGGCATACTTGCCCCATCCATCGAATTCCGTTTTGGGCGGATTGGGGGTTCCCCTTGTTACTTGCGATTACATCACTCAAATAACGACCGTCAATGTACTCCATCACAATTGCCGCTTCGGAGTGTAGATCATCTCCGTTGTCAAAAAAGGCGAGTTGCCGCACGATATGCTTTGATTCCAGTTGTTGCAGCAACGTAGACTCGCGCACAAATCGTTCTAATGACTCGCCTGGTTTTATTATCTTTACAGCAACGTCAAGCTCATGCCGATCGTCATTTGCAAGATAAACATGTGATGTCGCTCCCGCGCCAATTTCACGAACGCACCGGTAATGCCTCGGAATCCAATCTGGAAAACTATATGACTTGTGCAAAGCTCTTAGACGCGCAATAAACGCCGCCAAGTTCGACATTTCCACTGGCGGACGGGAACTTTTAGCGTTATGTGCATCGATCAATAATTCAATATCATCATTCGTCACCAACGCTAAATCACCAAAAATCCGAACGATCTCCAACATCAACGGTTCAATATCATCCTCGATATTTTTTGGCGTTCCCTGCATGCGACCATTGTAACATACTATCCAAATTATTCGGGCACTTTTGCCATATCCCTGACACTCGCACAGCGAAACAAGTCCCGGTTTACATATCCGCTCGCCTTACAATATCTGACATGCGACGACTACCACGTAAGGAACAGGCCCTAAACAACAGCGCTTAAATGCACTAACCGCCCATCCAGACGCAATTGGGATCCGATCAAGCTGCCTTCGTCTCCGCGGTATTCTTCGCCAGCCGACACAGCGACCACTCGTTCCCAGCTCAATTTACTGAGGCGATCAAGAGCCCGCAGAATTTGTTGTTCTTTAACTCTGCTGGGCGTCGACTGCTCACCTTTTTTGTCAAGTTGCCGCCTCTGCGCTTTACCCATCGTTTCAAGCACGCAGCCACGCATTACTCGATCCCATGCCTTTTTACACAACTTCTTCTTGGCAAACATTTCAATCGTTTGAACATCGCCATTAATCGCGATGATCCATCCCCGCGCATTCTGCGGATATATAAAAGTCTTTAGCGCGCGTTCAATCAGCCCCCGTTTCGACTCAAACACATCTTCCATTGAATTTGTATGACTTGATGCGGCGTGGGAATACTGCATGGTTTCCACCTTTTCCCATACCGCTCCCTGCGACGCATGGTGTACAGCGGCCTGTTCGCGTGCCATGGAGCCGGGTTCTTCGGACTGACTGGCCTGTTGTTGAAGCATATAGGCTTCCCGCGCCTCTCGTTTACTCTCCTTCAGGATTTTACGCATCTCTGGAGTGGCGGCATTATTAGACGTTGAAAAAGCCGCTGATTTGCGGGCCCAGCGACCCTGCTCCACGCAGGATACAGGAATTTCCGCGAAGGATTTGGGCGCAATCAGGACGGTCGAATTACATATTCGATTCTGCTTTGCACCGACAAGCTGGTCGCCTTCCACAAACAAAACGTTGCACGGGCTGTTATTGGTCACGCATAGGGTTGGAACACTGCCCGCATCGCTAACTTCTTTCACATTAACCAAGCCCTCGTCAATCATTTCTAGCCCCGATTTTACGACCGTCTTCAATCCAATCTTTAAATATAATGGAAACACAGACAATCCGTCTGATTCAATGCGTTTGCCAATAGTCGTGGTTGGTAATTTGATATTATTCATCGCGTAACACCTCTTGCAAGTAACTAATTTAAGGATTGTTAACTGTTGATGAGCTTGCTTCTTCCGCACCACAATTAACGACATTTTTGATGGCAGGCCTTAGACAAAAGTACCGCCTTCACTACTTAAGAGATTTGCAAGATCGAATTTCCGGTACAAAATATTTTTTTTGCGAAATTAGTTTTCGATATAATAAATACCACCTAAAAACTCGCATACCGTCGCAAAGCACAAAAATGAGCACCCAACAAATCCGCGATCAAAAGGGGCACCTGCTCGGAACGATATCTAGCAGTCCTAATAATCAACAAAATGCTCGTGATAGCCATGGGCGTTTCCTCGGGTCGTATGACCCGCATACCAATGTCACTCGGGACGCCTCCGGTCGTGCCATCGGTACCGGTAATTCTCTCGCATCACTGATTCGATAGCCCTTCCCCAAATCACCATTCAATTAGTATTATTTCGTGCGCTGTTTTAGTGTATTATGGCTCTAATACACCAAAGAGGACCATAAATGTACGACATCATTGGCGATATCCACGGTCACGCCCAACCCCTCGAAGCTCTATTAGAAACGCTCGGATATACCAAACACGACGAAGTGTACTCGCACCCTGAAAACCGCCAGGTGATCTTCCTTGGCGATTTTATAGATCGCGGGCCCCACATACTCGAAACGCTAATCATAGCAAAATCCATGGTCGAATCAGGTACAGCCCTCGTCGTAATGGGCAACCATGAGTTCAACGCGTTGGCCTATCACACCAAACACCCGACCGACGATCGGTTTCTCCGCGCCCACACCGAGAAGAACCAAAAACAACACCAAGCAACGCTTGATGCTCTAAATGAATCACAACTCGCGGACTACCTAACTTGGTTTGCTACGCTTCCGACACACCTTGACTTGGGAAGTCTAAGAATCGTACACGCCTGCTGGGACCAGACTCAACTAGACCTCATCACACACATCTTCGCTGACCATGATAGCTTCAACGCTTCCTTGCTCACGGCAGCTAGTAGTCCCGGCGACCCATTATTCAACGCTATAGAAACGGTTTTGAAGGGACCGGAGGCACCACTGCCAGTGGGACACTCATACCAAGACAAAGAAGGTAACGTACGCTACCGCATCCGTATCAAATGGTATGAACCGTTTAACGGCCAAACGATCGCGCAATACATGATGCCCCCCACAACACCACCAGACCCCAACCTCAACAGACCATTAGTATTACCGTCTCATGCCAAACCGCAAGGCTATCCAGCGACAGATCCCCCCGTGTTTGTGGGGCATTATTGGATGCCCAGCAAGTCCCCCGCACCGCTAACGCCGAACGTCACCTGCGTTGATTACAGCGTCGCCAAGCAGGGACTGCTCGTCGCATATCGATACAACGGCGAAAGCATCCTCGACGCAACCAACTATGTAGCGGTTCCCGCGCAAGCTTGAGCACACTGCGACAAGTCCTCCCACAGTCGTTAATCACTGACGATATTCGAATCCACAACGTTGTTTGACTTTTCATCAGCTAACGCGGAGTGGTCACTTTCTACGTCAACAAGTACATTGTTGCTAAACAGCACGGACTTGGGTTTTGAATCGTCCACTGCGATTGCTTTAGTTTGCAACGATGAAAAAACGTTCCCAGAAATCGCAATATTACTTGTACTTTCCAATTGTATTCCAGCAGCCATTAAGTCATCTGTATTGCGTCTGACCTTTCCCTCGCCAATATAACTGTTACAAAAATTATTGCCCGTCACCGCAACCCGCCCTGAAGACTCGCCAATTTTCAATGCCGGCTGGGTCATCAGTGTAAACGTGTTTGCACTCACTGCAATTCCATGGGCATCCCGCAAATCAACGCCAGCGCCGTTATGTGCAATGACATTTGCGGATATCGTATTGCCGTAACAATCTCGGTCTAAAATAATAGCCGTTCCTTGGCACTCTTCGATCATGTTGCCACTTACCACAGAGCCGTACGTATTTTCAATAATAACGCCGTGGCGTAGATGGTCGTCTAGATTATTCCCCGACATACATAAATTGAAACCATCAGCTATCTTAACCGCATCGAAGTTCTCCTCGAACTGGTTTGCTGACACCACAATATCGTGACACCCAGGCAGATTTAGACCAACTTGTTTGTTATAGGTAATCAGGCAATCTGCGACCCGCGCATCCTCGTAGCAATAATCCAGCAATACTCCATCCCCGCCATGATGACTGACGGTTACGTTATGCAAGAAAATTTCGTTAACCAGAATTGCATGAATTCCGTTACCACTCTTCGGATTTCCAGTGATTCGTAGATTCGCGACCTGCACTCGCCACAACCGATCGTTTGTTTTCACATCACGCATTTTTTCGTGAGCGATCACCAGTGCGGACCCGCCTTCTTCATTGACGTTAACAATGTGCGTCGAGTTTCCGGAGCCTTCAATACGCACATCCCCAGTTTTGAGACGCAGGGGGGCCGTAATCTCGTATGTCCCGGATGGAATCACCACTCGTCCACCCGTTTCAGGAACAGCATCTAATGCAGCTTGCAGCGATTGGTAATCACCAGCATTGATTTCCGCAATATTTTCATTTCGGTTTATCTGAGTTGGCAACGTAACCGCGCTGACTATCGACCCCAACAAAATACTCGCGACTAACATAATCTTAAACATAATGTTTTTCTCACCCCTAGCGGATAATTTGTAATATTTTTTGTGTATTCAGTGTCTAGTTCAAGGGAAAAAGACGTCGTAATCTTCTACCGACTTCACTGGCCATTTTTCAAACTGAAGTGTAGTAGCCCTCACGGTAAAGGGAATAATGCCGCGTAGTAAACGTGAGTTAGAACATCGTACCTTAAGTAGGCCTTCAGTCTGATTCACGTCAAGTTTCAACGGTTTATACTCTAACAAGGCAGCCAATTCATTGTCGAGCTCCAAATCAATTGTGACAGCGGTTTGTAACTTACTCGAGCGTACGATTTTCACTGGTAATTCGACCACTTGTCCAGGTGCGGTTTCGAGTTCAACTTGCAAAGGCGCTACCTTCAACAACGCTCCCTCTAGTATCATTGTTATTCTCGCATCTGCTGCAACGCCCACATAGCGAACTTGTCCTTGGGGATCGATGACCTCACCGAAACCCAAAACAACCATTCTGGAAGTCCGATCAGTAGCCAACCATTCTGGCATAAAGCAGGGGTAGAATACATCTTTTACTCCGGCCTCAACGTCTACAAATGGTCCCTGAATCCCCATTCTGTATCGTGCTTGTTGCGATTTCATCATCAAATGCACCACTCCGTCATACCCATCATCACGCAACACCTGCAATGGCGCGGGATATGTTGTTCCTCGATGCACCACGCGTTGGCGATCCTTATCGACCACGTGTAGTTTAAACGGAGCTTTGAGCGTTACGCCCAATACCAAATCATCATTTCGATTTTCATCACTGGAGCGTGACACCAAACTTCCACCGCTCACGGCACTCGCAACAACGGTTAACGCTGGCCAATTCTTTTCGGCGTCGCCAGAACTCGTGCCCACAACTTGAATCACAGTCGCCCTTACCGCCGCCTCGTCTCCCAACAATAGAACGACCGTCCCTTTCTTCTGACCGAGGGCAATCACAGGCTCCCCCTCGACCGATATTCCCTCCGGAAGGCCAAGTACTTTCAGGTTGACTTCTTGGGCGAATCCACCCTGCGGAATCAGTGTGACCGCGAGACTCATCTTTTCTCCAACCGCCGCAACCGCCGTCGCCGCCGTTATCAATTCAAACCCCCGTTCCAGTTCATCGACCTGCAATTCATAGAACAGGTCGGCGGACTGTCCCCTCAAACTTGAACCCGTCACCACGGCAACCAACTCGCCATCGTTCTTGGCCACAAATCGCACTTCCGCGTCAAGCGACTCCGCCGTCGCGTCATCGTTCTCCGCGACCAACTTACCTTCTCCATCCACCACCTTTAGCGCAACATCTAAGTCTCCCCCTAATGACAAACTAACAGCTCGCACCTGATACTCACGTCCAGTTCTCACAGTGAACGTTTGCCTATCAAACGCCCCGTTCAATCGACGTCGCCGATCGTTACTCTTCTCCTCGGATTTTGTTGTTTCCGTTACGACATTCTCTAGCAATAAACGGTATACGAACTGAGCAGCGCCGCGGAAATCCGAGTCGTGTATCACGACTCGATAGCGTGCACCTTTTTTTGCCGAGAACTTAATATCCAAATCGCGTCCTTCAGTATCAACTTCATCAACTAACTTTATATCATTAGGTCCATAAACCTGAACCGCCGCGTAAAAATCGCTGCCCACTCGGCGAGCAAACACTTGCAGGGACACTGTGCCTGTTTTTGTTGCCACAAATCCATATTCATCTTTCTCCGTCAAACGTGTAATTTGTCCGGAAACAGCGACTGGCAATTCCCCTAATTCCATTGTCAAAGAGCGAAACCGGGACTCAACTCGTTCGACCATATCACTAACATAAAACAGACCTCGTTTTGATACTCCGTTCGCATTGGCCACTTGCCATGACACCCGACCTAAGGCACAATTTTCATCTGGACTTATCACGGCCGCAATTTCACGGGGTATTGGCAAAGCGTTAGCGAAAATCCGTGGCCCTTCCCAATAGGGTCGAGGAGGGATTAGAAATGGACCAACTGGCCCTACTTCCATTAGTGACACCTCCGCAGAATGAACCATGATTTGTAAATCTGGCGTAAAATCATAACCGCCGAATTGAACAGATGTTGCCGTTCCTTGTTGCACAAAGGGTGGGTATACGTAACCCACATCAGGAGATTGTGCTGACAGAGTGGACTGTAACCCCAACAAGTCGGTAACCACCACCAAGGCAAACAGCATCGTCGGCAATTTCCTCATGATTCTCGCCATATTGTGGTTCATTGAATTTTGACCGGCTGCTAAGCCTTGAGAGACCTGACTAACTGTTAAGTGGCTATGCAATAATTTCATCTATTCGTTTACCGCCGGTGACCAGCGGAACTGGGCGACCCAACGAATCCGGATAGATCTTAGCAGGATTTATGCCCATCAAATCCAAGATCGTATACAACAAATCCTGCACACCATAGGGAGTCGTCGTCGGATAACTCGCCGTGTCATCGCTAGCGCCAATAACAGCACCGCGTTTTATCCCTCCGCCGGCAAGAATTACACTCTGACACATCGACCAATGATCTCTACCGGCATCCTTATTAATTCGCGGCGTCCTTCCCATTTCCCCCATCATCACAACCAACGTTTCGTCCAACATCCCCCGTTGATCCAAATCCTCAATCAACGCACTAAACGCCTGATCCGTGGGCGGCACCAACGCTTTACGATGTCCCGTAAAATTATCAAAGTGCGTATCCCAACTTCCATGTGACACTCCGATAAATCGCGAGCCTGCTTCCACCAGTCGCCGCGATAATAACGAACACTGGCCAATCGATGTCATGCCGTAACGCTCTCGAACCGCGGACTTCTCGCCTTGGATATTAAAAGCTCGGCGGGCAGCGGGACTTGTCACCATTTCCAGAGCCTTTTCATAATATGTGTCCATCGTTTTGGCTCGCCCCACACCCCCTCCTCCAGCGCCCAATGCATTAGCGCGTTCCAACAAAGTTTTTCGTCGTTCAAACCGGTTTTCATCTATCCCTTCCACAACATTCAAATCACGCACGGCGAACGTTGGCTCAACCGGATCCGTTTCAATCGTAAAGGGAGCGTAACGAGGTCCGTAGAATCCTGGTCCGCCCGGACCAAGCGGTTCAGGAACTTCAATATAAGGCGGGACAGCGCCTCGATGGCCCAACTCCCGCGACACAATGGATCCAATCGAAGGGTAATGCTCATTGAAGGGAACTCCCTTGGCCTGACCATCTGGGAAATTGGGTTTATAGCCGGTCATAACCCAATGCCGGCCCGTTTGATGAGCATTATCACCGTGACTGTGACTACGCAAAATCGTGAATTGGTCGACAATCTTCGAACACATCGGCAGAATTTCACTGATTTGTGTACCTGGTACATTCGTTGAGATTGGACTAAAAGGACCTCGAATTTCGCTCGGGGCATTGGGTTTCAAATCCCACATGTCTATATGACTTGGCCCCCCTTCAAGCATCAAAAATATACAGGACTTAACTCGGGCTGGTTTCGCACTAGCAGCAACAGCTTGCATTTGCAACATGCTCGGCAATGACAAACCACCAAGCAATCCGGTAGCACCTAGTGTCAATACGTTTCGACGCGAGATCTTGTCGCAGAATCCGCCCTGTTTGCTAAATGAAACTTTAAACATCTGATACTCCTAGGGTTAGGCAACAATCCCAAATCAATGATTAAACACAAACTCTCGCGTATTGATTAACGTCCACAAAATATCTTCTACTGCGGTCTGCCGACTGGACACTGGATCATCAAACACGCCTACCATCAACTCCCGTTCATCCGTCGTTGGAAATCTAGACAACGTCGATAAATACAATTCATCCACAATTTCGGACTCGGAAAGATTGGACTCCACTAATCGTCGCACCGCCCCAAACCGACTACGAAGTTTGGACATCGTCTCGGGCGCATTCATCAAATGTAACGCCTGCGCTATACTCGGTTCCGTTCCTCGCTCACATTCACAGACGCTCACCCGTCGTGGTTTGCCAAAAATTCGAAAAAAATAATTGGGCATGCGGTTATCCCAAACTTGAATGGCTCGGTATCCCTCTGGCCACCCGTTAAAGGATTCACTTATGCCTGTCGCCTGCGAAATGGCATCGAGCAAAACTTCTGCCGACATCGCTTTCCAGCGCGCGTGGGAAAAGTTTTGCTCATCCAATTCATTGGATTGATTTACGTCGGAACTCAATTGGTAAACGCGACTGGTCAAAATAAATTTTGTGATCTTCTTAACATCAAACCCATTCTCAATAAAACGATCCGCTAACATATTCAACAGCGGTTCGTTCGAGGCCGGATTGGTGCTCCGCATATCATCAATCGGATCCGCCAAACCTCTACCAAAATAATGAGCCCACAATCGATTTACTAACATCCTCGCCAAAAAGGGATTTGTGGTTTTCGTCATCCACGCGGCCAATACGGTTCGCCTCGATACATCCTCACCAATCATCGCTGGCCCCGCTCCGAGTCCCGCCGCAGGCACTATTTGCTGCGTCCTCGGATGCGCTAAATCCTGCCCTGGGCCGTCCAGAATCTTCTGAGCCTGAGCTCCCATTTTCTTTTGTTTAACGCCCGTAAAAAAACCCGCAAACGCAAAGTAATCGTGTTGTCCCCATTTTTCGAAGGGATGATGGTGGCACTGCGCACATTCGATACGGACTCCCAGAAAAGCTTGGCTAATGCTACGAGCCATTTTTTCTGCGTCATTATGCACCACGTAAAATGCCGCCGGGCTTTCACTTACGGTACTACCGACCGCTGTAATCACAGCGGTAACAAATTCGTCGTAGGGCCGATTATTCGCAAACTGATACCTTAACCAGCGTGTCATCGCGATGGTGCCGTTAGACTGAATTCGTTCTCGATCCACCCGCAGGATATCGGCCCATTTCATTGCCCAAAAATCAGCATACTCAGACCGCCTTAACAAATCGTCAATTAGTTTTTCACGTTTATCCAAAGCACGATTGCTCAAAAATGCACGCGCCTCCTCAACGGTTGGCAACGTCCCTATCGAATCCAAATAAACTCGCCGCAAGAAGTCTGCATCGTCCACTAATTCACTCGGCCGTATCCCTAGCAAGCTAAAACGATCCCACACCAAGACATCGATGGGATGCGTCAACACCGGGCGCGCCACGTTGCCCCCTTGTGGTAAACGCACCCGCGCCACCGAAACCACTCCTCGGTAGCGAGCCAGGATTGCCGCCTCGCCGGGTACCGTACTTACTTGTACTAACCCACTCGAATCAACTTCCGCCACATCCGTTGCATTGGAAATAAACTCCGCTTCCCGTGTCACGCAGCGCCTGGTGCCATCGGAATCGACGGCAAACACTTGCAGTTGTTGGCCACTATCGTGCCGCATACTTGCTGCCGCTGGATATATTTCAAGTCGAACAGTATCAAGTTCATTCGGTTCATCAAGCTTCGCGCCTTCCCGCAACCAACGCAGAATACGAGCGTACCATAGCCCACTGGTTTCAATTTTTCGGCCACCGCCGTGTGGCAAATCTCCAGTTGCTTTACGCAAAAAAAGACTCCTGTCCGGTGCGGAAATATTTACGCGACGCCCCCGGGCCGCTTTGACAACGGCTGCAAAATCAAATTCATCATCAAAGCCGAACAGACTCAATTTGAAACCATTCTGGCCGTCCGCCTTGCCATGGCAGCCACCCGAATTACACGCCGCTTTTGTCAAAATTGGCTGTATGTCCCGCCGGAAACTTATCGGTTTGGGGTTCTGTAAGCCTTGCACTCGCACTGGAATATTTTTCGTTCCAACGCTGCTAGAAACTCGCACCTCGGTGATCCCTTCACCGACCGGACGAACAATCCCCTGCTCATTAACTATCGCCACCGCTTCGTTTTTCGAGCGATATTTTGCCTCATGCGTCAAGTCACTTAAACCGTTTTCCGTTTCCTGTGTCACCACTAGTTGCTGCGTGCTCTCGGGACCGACCAACGCAACCTCGACTGGGCTTATCATCGGCACTGCAACGACTGTCCACGGCAACAATACAATTGCAAGGAGGGTAGTTATCAATAAAACACGCGGTTGGGACATGCTTCTATTATAGGAAATATCACCTGCCCACGGCGACATCGACTTACCAATATTTCACAATTTGTGAAAACTAGATCAGCCTAGTACGGCCTTCGCTACCTTACCAGCAACGTCCGTCAGACGAAAATCTCTGCCCGCATATTTGTAGGTCAAACGTTCATGGTCGATGCCCAATAAATGCAACACTGTCGCGTGCACATCATGTACATGCATCCGATCTTGCACGGCGCGAAAGCCAAATTCGTCTGTCGCGCCGTGAGCATAACCTCCGCGGGAACCACCGCCAGCCAGCCACATCGTCATACCATAGTGATTGTGATCGCGCCCGCTACCATTCTCCGACACTGGCGTACGTCCGAATTCACCCCCCCAGATTACCAACGTGTCATCGAGCATTCCCCGACGTTTCAAATCTGTGAGCAAGGCTGCAATCGGTTTATCAATCGATTGTGCTAGTCCCTTTACGGCCTCGTTGTGTTTGCTATGAGTATCCCAGGGTTGACCATTGCCATAATAGACCTGTACAAACCGGACATCGCGTTCCACTAAACGTCTCGCTAGTAAACACCCATTAGCAAAATGCCCCTTACCATATTCTTCGCGAATCGCACTCGGTTCGGCGCGTATATCAAAGGCCTCGTGCCCCGCGGACTGCATGCGAAAAGCCGTTTCCATCGCGGAAATGCGAGCGTTCAATTGTTGGTCGTCGCCTCGTGATCGCCCGTACATTCGATTCAGCGAGCCTACCAAATCGAGTTCATCACGTTGCTCTTGGAAATTCAACTGGTCGTTCTTCAGAAACGGAATCATCGAATCTGGTGAGATCGTCGAATGATTGACATAACTGCCTTGGAATTGAGAAGGCAAAAATGCGCTACTCCACAAAATAGAAAACCGCACGGGACGTCCTGGACACAACACGACATACCCCGGTAAATTTTGATTCACACTCCCCAAACCATACATTAACCAAGAACCCATACTTGGAACGGTGGGACTAATCGTACCATTATTCATCAACAACAACGCTGGGCCGTGATTTGGGTTATCCGTGTAAACGCTTCGCAGAACGCAAATATCGTCTGCATGGCGACTTAGCCGTGGCAACAATTCGCTGATCTCAAGACCACTCGCTCCATGTCGACCAAACTTGTAGGGCGAACCCAACAAACCGCCGGTCTTCCGTTCTGTACGCAACTCAACCTCACCTGGCCGCTGTCCCTCGTATTTATTAAGCGCGGGCTTGGGATCAAAGAAATCCCCCTGAAACGGCCCACCATTCATGAACAATTGAATCACGCGACGAGCGCGGGGATGGTGATGACAACCACGACCTTGCTCAGTTGCCAGTGCGATGTGATCTGACAACCCCAACAACCCCAATCCTCCGCCCAACGCAGAAATCGCAGCACGTCTATCCAAGTTTCCAACAAATGACATTCTATTTCATTTCCAATATTCAAATTTCTCAATTTTCGTTTTTTGTGTCCAACCCCAAGATCGCCATGTGTCAATCCAAGAAAGCAAATTCATTGGATATCAGCAGTGCGTGAATATAGCGCCGTAAACCATCAGGTCCAGTTTTGTTGAGGTACTCTAGAGCCACGTCATACTCCTGCGACGTCGCGTCGCGCGAGTAAACCTTGTGGTACAGTTCGGTCACAATCAGTTTCAAATCTTTGAGCGGTTTTACCGTATAGGAAGACGCTAAATGATTGGCGCATCTCCAAATAAACGCACTGTTGAGCGAATAAAGTTGCTGTAACGGCGTATTCATTTTGTCTCGTTTTGGACTGTGCGTCGTTGGCTCCGGGAAGCCAAACATCTTCAGGACTTCATCCAATTCTCGCCGTTTGATCGTCGCATACAACGTCCGCCGGTTATTATCAACGTTGGAAAGCAAGGCAGGTTTTCCGCCAACACTTGGATCAAGTAAACCCGTTACTTGTAACATAGAGTCACGCCATGCCTCTATGTCATGTTGCCGACGATTCATTCGCCCATACCAGTGATTACTTGGATCCTTAACAATAGTCGCCTCATCTGCGCGACAACTCAGCCGATACGTGTCACTCGTCACAATCACTCGCTGTAACCATTTCATCGACCACTGGTTCTCAATAAGTCCTAGGGCCAACGTTTCCAATAACTCCGGATGGCTAGGCACCCCTCCTTGTAATCCAAAATTACTAGGGGTATCGACGATTCCTTCGCCAAAATGGTGTCGCCAAACACGATTTACTATCACCCGCGCCAACAAACCCTCTGAATTGGATACCAAAGATTGGGCCAATTCCAATCGCCCGCTACCGTTCACAAACGATATCTTTTGTGGATCCATCAATTCAATAAACCTCCGGGGAATGACCTCACCTAGCGTCGCTGGGTTGCCTCGAAGTTGAACCGCCACGTCAATCGCATGATTGGGCGTGTAAACGACTTTGGTCATTTCCGGACCGTCAGCCACTACCGAAATACTATCCTCCACTACCGCCATCACCCGTGGGGAATCCAAATGAGGAGTCGACGTGGACAACGCCTCCAACTCCGCCTGCAGTTCGACGATTAGTTTCGCATGTACCTCTTTATCCTCGGCTCCTTTTTCCAAAACCTTCTGTTGTTGAATTTTAACGCGAATCGCCGTCGCTTTCTTAAACGCCGCACGGACAACCGCTTGTTCACTTTGAACCACCAAGGGTATATCCAAAATCCGACTGCTCGCAAACACTCCAGCCAATGCGTAATAATCTTCTTGTGTAACCGGGTCCATCTTGTGGTCATGGCACCGCGCACAAGCTAACGATAAACCCAGAAACGTTCGACCAACCATGTCGATACGTTCCTCCCACTCTTCCGCCACTACGGCCTTAATCACAAGCGGAGCCAAACGAGGTTCTTTCCAGTACGTCGGGCTCAAGCCAACCAAACCGAGCGCGGCGACATCCTCGACCTCGCTGTCCTCCATTAAGTCCGCCGCAAATTGCAATTTTATAAAACGGTCATAAGGGACATCATCGTTGAAAGCCGTAACAACCCAGTCACGATATCGGAACGAACCCGCCGTGCTTTCTAACCAACTAGCTGTCGTATCCGTATAACGAACGAGATCTAACCAATGCCGCGCCCAACGTTCACCATACGCTGGTGATGACAAATACTGACTAACCAACTTGCGGTATTGGGCTTCGGTTGGATCAGCACTGTACGCTGCAACGTCCCGCCATTCCGGAGCCAGTCCTGTCAGATTAAAACTCAAACGCCTTATTAACTGCTGCGGTGACGCTGGCCCCGCACCGTGCAACCGATTCTTTTTTTGATAATGTAATACCCAGCGGTCGACTGGGTTCAAACGCAACTTACGGTCGACTCTCGTGGACACAGCGTCGAGTGGACGAAAAGCCCAATGCGAGCGCGCCGCAGCAATATCGATTCCCGCACGGGGATTGTCCTTCGTTTGCTTAGCATCGCCCAGTGGCATCGCGGCACCTGTGCGAATCCAATCCGCAATTAAATCTCTTTCAGGCTGCGGCAACTTTCCTCCCGGTGGCATTTCCAAGTCACCGAGGCGATAACTTAAAGCCTTCATCAGCGTGCTCTCGGTCGGCTTACCCACCACTACAGCAATTCCGCGATCGCCACCTTCTAGCAATCCAGCGCGTGTGTCCATATCGAATCCGGATTCGACAACCCCCGCCTGAGCGCTATGGCACTCGTAACAATGTTGCACCAATAACGGACGGATTTTGGCTTCAAAGAAATTAATATCGTCAGCGGACAAACGCCAACTACACAGCATCACACAAATGAAAACCGTGACCTGAACATATGTAATGATCTTTTTCATATCAGTTAAATCGCAATTGACTCCAGCCTTAGAGCGATCCTCCTAGCGGTTATTTGAGGATTTGATCGAGAGCAACTTGATAATGCTCAGCATATCGCATGAAGCCCAGATCATTCGGATGTGAACCGTCCGTAGCAGCCTCACCGTCACCGCCAAGCAAGTTCTCCCCCTTTAAATAATGCAAGTTCTCGTCCCCTGCCTTTCTCAGCGTGTCGTAACCTGAACGAAATGCCCCTCGACTGCCCGCGTGCCGATCTCGCATTCGCTTGTAAAAGGGGGAGTTCGTGTACGAACGATCTTCCACCATCAAGATAGGCGTGTCAGGTTTGTGTTTTCGAAGTCGTTCAAAAAACGGAATCGTCCTCTGTTTTACCAAGTCAGGCACAAGATTGGGGAGGCAATCAATGCAATAGACGCTCGCATCCAATTCGCCGAGCAAGTCCGCTAATTCCAACTCAAGCATCCCGTTGCCTGAAAAACCAAGGTTAATAATCGGCCGGTTGTACCACCGTCCTAAGATTGCTGGCAACGCCATGCCTGGCCTTGATGCACACGCGCCGTGCATAATTGAAGTACCGTAAAACACAATCGTACCTTTTTTGCGTGGAGCCATTGGAGCGAACCGACTCCCGGAACGAACGCCAACTTCCATTTTTTCAACGCCGTTGTATAACGGCAAATACGCCGTATAAAGGCGCCCGTCACGACCTGGTAGGTCAATACCCGTGGCCCACTTGTACTTAACATCTTGGGCCGTGGGTCGTGAAACACTAATCCAGCGATCATGGCCCTCTTCATTGGTTCCATAAAGGTCTACGCCACTCACTCCAGTAGCCGGCATGTGAGGCATGGCAACGTTACCCGATTTCAAACGATACCGTACGTGTAGGTCGCCGCTATCAGTATTGAATCGCGCCGACATCCCAGCGCTATGTAAACTCAAACCCCAAACCGCCTTGCGAACGACACCCTCAGCCTTAGCCGGTAAACGGTCAAAATAACTTTTCGTTTCGCTGAATCCCCGCCCCTCGACTCCCCATTGCTGAACATTATACCAATCGATGCCTTCTTCGGTTATTGCCGTCGGCACCGCATCCGCTATTGAATAACAGCCAAAAAGCCCTAAAACCGTTCCGCTACTGCCCAACACAAATTCTCGTCGTTGCATATCGACACCTATCCTTGTTTTCATTTTGAAATTACGAACGTATCCTTTGAACTTCCCAAACCTGCCTATCAATCACGCGTCGTATATACCAATCGACCTCCTATGTATGTGCTTAATACCCGCGTGTCCTTTATATCATCTAACTTAACTTTGAGGATATCTCTATCTACAATAACGAAATCTGCTAACTTGCCCGCCTCCAACGAACCCTTGACTTTCTCTTCAAAAGTCAGATAGGCGTTGTTGATCGTATACAACCGTAAAGCCTCGTGCCGTTTGAGACACTGCTCAGCGTGTAATAATCCGTCCATGTTACGCGGCTGACGTTTTAGTGTAATCCACATACCGAGGAATGGATTATATGGATTCACACTGCGTAAGCTACCAATTTTCTGCATGTGATCCGAACCGCCCCCAACAATCACGCCCCGATCAAAAAGTGAACGGTAGGGTTGGAAATACTTGGTACGTATTTCCCCAAACTGTTTTAGTAGCGTCTTCCCATCCATATAAAGCCACGCCGGTTGTAAATCCGCGACGATACCCAGTCTCGCCATCTCTTTAATCGATTCACGACTCATGAAGTTACAATGTGTAATACAAGGCCGAGCTGCGGCAACTCTAAAATCGTCCGCATCGATCGTTGCATATGCCTGAACCAATGCACTAACTGCTCCATCACCGACGCTATGAGCCGTCATTTGCAAGCCCGCGTCTAGGACACGCAAGCTAACCTGATAAAGTCGCTCGGGATCTATATATCGAGTTCCTCGATATTCCGGATCAGTTATAGAATAGATTTTGCTGACACCCCAAGGTTCGTTCATATACGCACTGCCAGTCAACATGCCACCATCCAAAAACACCTTAACGCCGCGTAACCACAACATATTATTGTACTCATGCAGTGGATCATTGATCGCTTTCTTGATACGGGCGTCTACCTCGGCCAACGGCACATTCGCATTTAGAGAGTAATACAGAAAGACCCGTACATTCAAGCCGCCCTCATTCATCAGGGCTCGCCATTGTTTCACGGCAGAATCCGAGGCGTTGCGATCAGAAATACTCGTAATGCCTACCGAATTGTAATTTGCGATAAGTTTCTTTAGCTCTAACTGGCGGTCAGAAAACTCAGGACTGCGCTCAGCCGACTGGTACTTAACCAGTGAACCACCATTTCGAATGATTCCCGTCAACTCGCCCGTCTGTGGATCCTTTTCAATAACGCCGACACGACCTGCTGGAAATTCTGTGTCTCGATCAATACCCGACAACTTAAGCGCGAGACTATTCAACGCTTGGTCAGGACCTGTACGAAAAACTACCGGGTTATGTGGGGCAACTGCATCCAACTCTTGACGAGTCGGAAAGCGTTGATCTGCAAGACGCGTAATAAATACTTGGCTCAACCGAATCCATTGACCGTCCTGCAATGCATCTGCTCGCTGCTTTACGTGCTCCAATACATCTGCAATTGTATTCATAACGGGAACCGGGTGGTCGTACTCATAGACTGCAGCGCCGGTGGAATGGACATGCGAATCGATCAAACCTGGAATTACCATTTTTCCGTCGAGGTCGATGACCTTGGTATCCGGTCCTGCGAGTTTGAGAAGCTTGCTGTCCCTCCCAACTGCCATAATGCGTTCCCCACGCACCGCCATCGCTTCGGCGATTTCAAACCGCGGGTTCACTGTTACAATCTTTCCCGAATGCAAAATCAGATCTGCTGACTGTCGCTCGGCTAACAATTCGGACCGCAACAACATTGACAGAACCAATGTCGTTACAAAAATCATCGTCGATGTCTTCATTTAGTTTTCCTTTGTCCGTGACTATCGCATTGATAATGTACAATAACGATACCGGCAGGCGACCCCGCACTGCATCTTAAATCCACAGCGCAACTTTACCTTTCGAGTATCTGGTCTCATGATACGAAACTTCTGGCTCCCCTGCATTGTAGTCGTTCAACTAGTTCCGTTGCTGCAGGCAGCCAACCCCCAACCCAATATTATTTTGTTGATTTCCGACGATCAACGGTCCGATACTATCGCCGCGCTTGGCAATGATACTATCCAAACACCAAACCTTGATTCTTTGGTAAAACTGGGCACATCCTTCACCCGCGCAACTTGTGGCAACCCGCTATGTGTCCCCGCTCGAGCCGAACTTCTCAGTGGCCAAACAGGGTTTCGCAATGGCGTCCATCCACCTAACAATAAACCAGACCTAACACATACAACACTCGCTCAAGCACTAACAAACGGTGGTTACAATACGTATTGGGTCGGTAAATGGATGATCGCGGGTAGGCCGTCCACTCGTGGATTTCAGGAAAGCCTCGGTTTATTTGCATCTGGAAAACGGCCCGCTCAACCGCAATATGATGCCGCCGGACGAGTTGTTACTGGCTACCGCGGATGGATGTTTCAAACAGATGATCGGCAACTCTTCCCCGAGCAGGGCGTTGGACTAACACCCGACATAGAAAGTAAATTCGCCGACGCCGCCATTGAATTCATTAGTCGCAAATCCACCAAACCATATTTTCTCCAAGTCAATTTTACCGCGCCACATGATCCGCTGCTAAACCCACCCGACTGGGACGACACTTATACGGCCAAGGACATGCCGCTACCAGAAAATTTTCGTGCCAAACATCCGTTCGACCACGGCAACTTTTCCGGTCGTGACGAAATGCTCAACCCGTGGCCGCGAAAAAAGAAGGATATTCAGCGTGACCTCGTAACCTACTATCGCGTCATCTCCTATATGGACCAACAAATTGGTCGCATCCTCGATGCGCTGAAACAAACAGATCCGGAGTTGAACAACACCATCATTATCTTCACGAGTGATCATGGTTTGGCGATCGGTAGCCACGGGTTGATGGGTAAACAAAACATGTACGAACATACCATTGGCATACCACTACTTTTTACAGGCGTCAACATTCCCCGTGGCGAACAACGATCAGCTCAATGCTATTTACGCGATCTCTATCCAACCATTTGCGAACTCGCAGACGTCGAAGTGCTGCCGGCCGTTGAAGCAACTAGCTTGATGCCGATTCTACGGAATGAACTCAAAGAGGTTTATCCATTCATTATCGGGTACTATCACGATCAACAGCGAATGATCCGTATGCAAAACTGGAAATACATCTATTACCCCAAGGCGAATCGCGAACAGTTATTCCACCTCAGTGCTGATCCCCATGAAATGCGAGACCTCTCCAACAGCAAACGCGCAACGAGAGTGAAAGAACAATTACGAGAGGAAATGATCGTGTGGCTTCAGAATCACGGCGATTCCATGTTTTCCGCGGTAAATTCCGATGAATAGAAACTTTGATATCGTTATAATACAGCTCATATAGCAGCCCTAAGAAAGTACAACGATTCGAATCGAATGCTCGCGACTAGCCTTTTATCTCCGTCAGATTCAAATACGCAATAAATGGCCCATTCAACAATTGACCGCCGTGGTTTCATGCAAGTGGGTGCTCTCGCTTTGGGCGGTGTCTCGCTACCGGAGGTGCTCGCGCTGCGCGCGGCAAGTAACCAGTCTCGAAAAGACACATCAGTCATCATGCTTTATCAGCACGGAGGCGCATCGCATTTTGAAACATGGGATTTAAAACCTAACGCACCTTCGGAAATGCGAAGTCAATTTTCCAGTATAGCGACTAACATTGCGGGAATCGATATTTGCGAGCATTTCCCCTTACAGGCGAAAATTGCTGACAAATTTGCACTTATTCGTTCGATGCACCACGACGTTGATATTCATAGCGATGGCGGAATCATTGCACTCACTGGCAAACGCCCTGCTCAACTCGACCCTACATCTCAATCCAAAAGTGACCACCCGGATTTCGGGCACATCGCTAGCCATGTACTCGGATTTACGAATACTGGGATGCCTCCATACGTGACATTACCACAACGCCCTTATATGACTCGTCCGACGTACCTAGGACTCCACCACAGTTCTTTTGAAATCACCGATCCCAGCAAACCAGACTACCAAACTCCGCAATTGAAACTCGCGGCAGGCCACAATTCACAATCACTGCTTGACCGCAAATCGCTCCTATCTCGACTCGACACCCTCCGCCGTGATATTGATATCCGTGGCGAACTGGCCGGCGTCGATGAATTCAGGCAACTCGCCTATCAAATGCTTGCTAGCCCCACCGCGGCTGCTGCCTTTGACCTTGAGCAAGAATCGCTTGACCTCCGCAAACGCTACGGGATGAACACTTGGGGCCAGAGTTGTTTGCTAGCACGCCGACTGGCCGAGGCCCACGTCCCTGTGATAAATATCTATTGCAACACTCCCCTGTCAGGACCGGAACATACGAACTGGGATGACCATGCTGGTAACGCGGGACGCAGTGGCCATTTTGCGACATTCATGCGGACTCGGCTTCCCTTTCTAGATCAATGCTTATCAGCACTAATCACGGATATCTACGAGCGGAACCTTGATCGTAAAATCATGGTCTGCGTCGTCGGTGAGTTCGGACGCACTCCTAAAATTAGAACCGGAGCACCTAATAATTCGGTGGGGCGCGATCATTGGCCACAGGCCTATACGGCTTTGGTATCCGGCGGTGGAATGCGAATGGGTCAAGTCATTGGTGCGACCAACTCCAAAGGGGAATACCCAACACAACGACCAACCACACCTCAAGATCTACTGTCCACAATATATCATCACCTCGGAATCGACGATCATGCGACCATTCCCGACTTCTTTGGCCGCCCGGTCCATATACTGCCACACGGGCAACCCATCCGGGAATTACTATAACTCATAACCCCATTTTACCCCCCCGATATCATGAGCTCCTTGACCTCAGTCGTACTGCTGTTGTTAACTGCTTCCTGCACGAAAGCACAAGGCTACGGTTTAGACGAGGTCATATCGAAAATGACCTCTGCCCGGGTGTCCACGTCAAGTTGTTTGCCGGGGAGCCTGGAATTCGACAACCTATCCTAGTTAAGCATGGTCCCCGAGGCCGACTTTGGACAATCCAGTATTTACGGTATCCCAAACCGATTGACTAACAAGGATTACGTGAAAAAACCGCCAACGAACCCGAAAATGAGCGAGATAAAATGAAATGGCAAGTCAAAATGGGATGGCACAATGCACTCTTCTTGCATTGGAAAATCGCCCCGGACGTTCTTCGCCCCTTACTGCCGCCAACGGTAGAACTGGACTTGTTTGGTGACCACGCTTGGCTAGGGATTGTAGCATTTGAAATGCATGATGTTCGTCGGCGCTGGTTGCCGCGAGTTCCCGGCATGCTTTCCTTTCCGGAAATCAATGTCAGAACCTATTGTCGTCATGGTGGCATCGATGGAATCTTTTTCCTATCACTGGATACACCAGAGTTCTTCACCCGTACATTCGGCAAACGCCATTTTCACCTGCCCTATCGCAAACGCCGTATGGATTACGAAATAACCGCCAATTCCTCCACGCGGTATCGAAGTTACCACCCCGATGGCAAATTAGAATTTGACGCGTGCTATGAACCTGCGGACGACGGAGCAGAGGAACTTACGGCCTTTGCTCCATCTGACTTCATCCATTGGAGCAGCGAGCGCTACTCGCTCTATTCTCAAACTCCCGATGGGACCCTGATGCGTGGAGATGTTGAACACCCGCCGTGGCCCACGAGTCAGGTTGCTTTTGAACTGGCAACCAATCACCTGTTGACATCTTACATGGGACCAGCAACAACCCCCGATGCGGCGCATTACTCAACCGGCGTTGATACCTTTGCCGGCGGACTCGTAAAACCATAACCTCGATCCATGATTACCCCTTCGTAACACATCGACGATCTATATAATGCAACCTGATGTTTCTTCGGACCTTGCCATTACCAATACTCGTTTCCATACGATTCAGTTCCTCACTTCGATACTTTTTC
This sequence comes from Planctomycetaceae bacterium, assembly GCA_018660825.1. Taxonomy (GTDB): domain Bacteria; phylum Planctomycetota; class Planctomycetia; order Pirellulales; family Pirellulaceae; genus UBA721. The sequence goes on from JABJJO010000019.1 coordinate 28,684, forward strand.
AAGCCCCGAAGATAGTTTTTGCTTTTTAATTCAACCAGTAAACAATTCAACAGCCTGGTAGATTCCTCAGGGCTTGTGTTTGACAGACCTAGGTTTAATAATATGCCGCCTCTTCACCGATTGTACTTGTTGACTTTCATTCTACTCGCTGCTCCTGCTGTACTGAACGCAGAATCCAGTAAGCCAAATATTTTGTTTTTCCTAGCAGATGACTTAGGCTGGCGCGACCTGGGGTGTTACGACACTACGTTCTACGAGAGCCCGACGCTCGACCAACTTGCCCGGGACGGTATGCGTTTCACCCATGCTTATACCGCAGGCACTGTTTGTTCGCCCACCCGGGCGAGCATCATTACGGGGCAAACACCCGCGCGGCATGGTTGTACCAATTGGGGCGGAAACATTAATCCCGCTGACCACATCGGACTGGCCCGCGCCCTGCATGACGGAGGCTACGAGACTTTCTTCACAGGCAAATGGCATATAGGCACCATGACGCCCGCGATGGCCGGTTTCAATACCTCCCATGAGATTGCCACGAGGGGCGGCTCCAACGATGACCCCAAATCCACCCGGAAAATAACTAGTAACACTATTGCATTTCTCAAACAACAAGCGGCAAACAAGCCGTTCTTTGCGTACGTAAATTACCATGCTGTTCATCTTCCCCTCAGGGAAGCGCCTCATGCCGTCGATAAATATCGACGCAAACTGATAACCAACCCCCCTCCTTCCGTGGGACCAACCGGACTAGAAAAAGAACGTGAACGAACCAACAAACAACTACAGGACAATCCTCAATACGCGGCCATGGTGGAGGCCGTCGATCACTCGGTTGCTCAAATTCTAATGACTTTGAAAATGCAAGACCTGGAAAAGAATACCTTGGTTATTTTCACTTCCGACAATGGTGGCCTTTCGACAAAGCCATGCACCTCCAACCTTCCGCTACGAGCCGGTAAGGGATGGGTATATGAAGGAGGAATTCGCGTGCCCATGATCGTCCGATGGACCGGACACGTTGCTGCCAACACCTCAACGGATATTCCCGTAACCAGCATGGACTTCTATCCCACTTTGTTAACAATCGCGGGATTACCCCTTAAACCCAAACAGCATCTGGACGGCGTAAGCATAGCGAAACTACTCATCACCGGCGAACCTCTCATCCGAGACACGCTCTATTGGCACTATCCCCATTATCACGGTGCGGGTTGCATCCCAGTCGGTGCCCTGAGAGAAGGGAACCTAAAGCTCGTCCATTGGTTCGCCGAAAATCGTTACGAATTATACGACCTCGACGACGACCCGAGTGAACTGAACGACCAAGCTCAATCGTTGGCAAGCGTCATTCCCCAAAATCAAGTTCGATTCGGCCAATCCGGTCAAATAGTCCCCCAGTCCGCCGACCCATGATTGAATAACGCGGTGGATTCTCCATTTCCTAACATGAAAAAGCGTGCGGCCCGTTATAATATGACCAACAATTCAATCGTCATTTAGCCCATTCATCCGTTGAAAAACCGTTCGTCATTAAACCGCCGTCAGGTCATCGCCGCTGCAACAGCGTTCACGGCGCATTCTGCCATCTCCGGAGTACGGGCAGAACAATTGCTTGATTCCCAAATTCGCGAAAAAGCGCAAGTTGCAATCACGTTCGATTTGGAGATGAGTCGCCACTATCCCAAACGAGGGCAAACAGAATGGGACTACCAGAAGGGCAATCTGGATGCGGCGACAAAACAGTATTCGCTCGAGGCGGGGGATATTGCGGCAAAACGTGGAATATCTATCCATTTTTTTGCCGTGGGACGTGTCTTAGAGCAAGCCAACATAGACTGGCTAAAAACGTTGTCCAAACAGGGCCATGCGATCGGCAACCACACTTATGACCACATCAACGTCTTAGCGGCGACCGCCGAACAGACTCAGTTTCGTTTCCAACGTGCGCCTTGGCTGGTCGAGGGAAAATCGGTTCACGACGTGATTCGCGAAAACATTAAAATGACGCAAGTCGCCTTACGAAAACGAGCCGGAATAAAACAAAATGGATTCAGGACACCGGGTGGTTTTTACAAAGCACTTGACGAACGCGAAGATCTTCAAAAATTGATGCTGGAGCTCGGATTTCAATGGATCAGCTGTAAATACCCGTCTCACAAGTCCGAGCGAACGGACACTGGCGTTTCAACCGAGGTTTATGCCGATATCGTTCGAGCCCAGCAATACGCCCAACCCTACCGATATCCATCCGGGCTGATTGAAATCCCAATGAGTCCCATCAGCGATGTAACAGCGTTTCGCAGTCGTTTCTGGAAACTTCCCGAATTTCTTAAGTCGATTGAGATGTCCGTTTCTTGGACGATTAAGGAACAGGCGGTTTTTGATTTCCTCTGCCACCCATCCTGTCTGGTCGTGGAGGACCCCAAGCATGAAGCCCTGAAATTAATATGTGATCTGGTTGAGTCTGCTTCGAACCGCGCGGAAATTGTTTCCCTAGACAAAATTGCAGCTACCGTTGCAGACAAGGATAGTTAACGCATTCATCCACACCGAGTTCCGACAGATAACACTAGGAGAGATTAGAAATGAGCTATGCACTTAGAGTGGTCGTGTTGACTCTCGTACTTTGGATTCCACAAGCCGAAGGGGCCAAACGCAGAACCTATCCCAACACGCTCACCCCGATTAGAAATCCCAAACCAATTTTGGCAGACTATCCACAATATGTCGCGCCAATACTAGAGCACAGGCACTACGAGTCACCTCCGCTCGTCCAGGATTCCCAAGCCACACTGGAGCTCCGGGCCTGGCGATTTTCATACAACGCACGAGGCATTATTGAAATCCCCAACTACCTCAATGGTTCAAAAACGGCCGTCGTCTGTGTGCATCCGTGGGGAGTCGACGACGGCCAGGGTTGGAAAACACCCGAACCGGCAGGTGTCGCTTTTGGTGGTACACCAACCAAAAATGGCGATATTCGCCGTCATGCGGGCGAAGTCATTAATCCTCTCCTAAAACGACTGCGACCACACGTAAATACCCTTTTATTCAGTTTACCGCGGGATTCGGACGCGGCGAGATTAAAGGCCTATCGGTCCATTAATCACAACCCCACCGCGTCGGAACGCGCCGCAGGAAAATGCGAAATGTACCGACAACTAGCCGCTTTCGACTATAGCGGCAATCCTGTTCCAGCTGCGCTCGATCTTTCAGTCGACTTACCCGTTGTTGACTACTTCCGACAGTTTCCCGGTATTGATGCCAGCGATCATTACAACCGAGCTGGTTTTTGGCAACTGCCCATCCCCGTGATTGATACGATCGATGTACACCCTGACGACATCGTGTTCTATGACAATCAGGGATATCCGGCGTTGCGTGATCACTTGAAAAATAAGGGAATCAAGCACATTTTAATGATGGGCTACGCAACCGATATGTGTATCTGTTCAACTACCGCCGGTTACGAAAACTTGCGAAAGGACTTCAACGTATTTTTGGTTGGTGACGCCACGCAGGCGACACTTCCAGCCAATAAGACCGCGGCACACGCTACAAATCAGTCGCTAAGCTATGCTGCGCTGAACCTGTTAATCACTCAGGTGTCATGGATTAAGAGTCCACGTCGTGTCGCCCGAGACACCTCTCGCTAACCACGGTCGTGAAATCCCGATTTTTTTGCTAGGCATCACCCCAGTTCAGAGATGGGACGACCACCTTCTTGAATAATTGGAATCGGACGACCCTGCGGGTTGATCCAACTAGATTCTAAATCGATGCCGAGATGTCTAAACGTAGTGGCGGCGATATCTTGCGGGCGAACTTTCCCCGACCGAATCTCGCCTCCAACTCGGTCCGAGCTACCGATTACCTGACCCGTTTGCATTCCGCCGCCCGACATAATCATCGACATCACGGGTACCCAGTGATCGCGACCGGCTTGCGTATTGATTTTCGGAGAGCGACCAAATTCGCCCATCATCATGACTAGCGTATCATCAAGCATTCCGCGTTGTTCAAGGTCATTTACTAGGGCATAGTATGCTCTATCGACTCGAGGCACTAAAGGTTTCAACCCTTTCACAATACCACCCCAACGAACATTGTCGCCGTGATGATCAAAATATCCCCAAGCACCGCTGACGAGCACAAAAGAAACGCCTGACTGGACCAACCGCCGCGCCAGCAATGCCTTTTCGCCAACACTAACTCGACCGTATTCGTCCCGCAACGAGTCATCCTCTTTGCTCAAATCAAACGCTTTTTCAACTTTACCCGAGAGCACCATCTCAAACGCTCGTTGCGTATTGCGATCGAACTGATCAATTGTCGTATTTTCATCCAACGCTTTACGGGCTGTATTAAACTGCTGCTGCAACTCCTGCCGGTTCTCCAATCGATCGACATTAATTCCCGTTGGCAACTTAAACTTATTGGCTAATTCCAAACCCTTGACCGGCTCAAATCTGGAACCCAACTGGCCAGCGCCCCATACATCTGAGACCCAGCTTTTTGCCAGACCGACGAAAGCTGGCATCACTGGATCGTTAGCGCCTCTAAATTTTGCGACAACCGATCCCATCGACGGATATCCTGCGCCGTCTTTACCGTCATTGGTGCGCCGCGCAAGTGGGTTACCAGCCTGCATTGTAATTGGTGTATGATTACTAGCGGAACAATCTACGCCCCGCAACACGGACATCTTATGAGCGATTGAGGCTTGCAACGGCATGCATTCTGTGAACTGGACTCCGGGGACACTCGTCGATATCGTTTCAAAGGGACTCCGAATTTCAGCAGGTGCATTTGGCTTGGGGTCCCACATATCAATTTGACTTGGGCCACCCGACAGCCAAAACAGAATCACAGATTTTTTATCCGCGGTTCCATCTTGAGCCGCGTCGATTTGACGCAATGTACTCAACGGTAACGCGGCCATAGCTGCCGCGCCGGTCTTTAGAAACCAACGCCGCCCCCCGATAGAAATGTCGCTACCAACCAACCCCGCAAGCGGATTATTAGTAGTGAAAACACTATGATGGTCGTTATGTTTCATGTTTTGATCCGGAACGAAGTAAGAACCAATATGTCCTATTATACTATCGAACTCATTTAACTAGCAACTCCAAGTCTTTTTACTCTCTCCCATTCTGGGGGGAGATATCGCGATGCCGTTACGCTAGGACGCCTGTTCCATCACAACACTCATTATTTAATAACCCTAAACATCTAACTGAAACTCTCTCTGAGCATTCTTGAAAAATATTTTATCGAGGTCGGTTCGATCCAGTCCCGTGATGTCGGCCGCCTGTTTCATGCTCAACAACTGCTCATAAATCGCCAGAATTGGTCGCGCATCACAATGTGGGAATTGCAACGCAGTCCGCGTGACATCCAGTCCTTGCCAAGCCCGCCCAAACGCCACGTACTTGCCATAAAAATACATCGATTCAACACCGTCACTGCCATAAAATATGCGATCGGACGATTCATGTTTAAACAGCGTTACAAGGGGCATCAATTCTGTGACAGCGGACGTGTCGTAATAGATGTTCGGCAACAGTCGCAGACGCTCAATTCCGTGCTTTATCGGCCAGTAGGTAAAACTACGCGCGACGTGGGCGAGGATCCATTTAATATTTGGATATCGTCGAGTCGTGTACTCTTCCAAATCAGATAAGTTTTGCTCATCCGCACAAGCGTCTTGGCGTGACAGGTGTAGCGTCACCCATAACCCCAAATCATTTGCCAATTCCAATTGCTCGTATGGTAGAAATTCGTGAATCCGACATTCCTTGATATCTCCGGTAACGGAGAATATTCGATACGGCTTTAACCCCACCACCCCCGAATGTTGACAATCATTATATATATCTTCAACATCGCAGGCAGGAGTGACAAGTCTTTGAAACCTCGACTGGGCATCGCCTTCGATTTCCTGCATACACCATTTGTTGTGTTCTCGAACATCAATTTTGGGCAAGGGTGATCCGAGTGCTAAAAAACTTGTCGGGCGGCCATTGTACAAGCTAGTCGCCCATCGTCGCAGCACGTCTAAACCTGCCAAATCCCATGGAGCGCGCTCGGGTTGCGGCATGTGTTCTGGGGAAAACATATGTATATGCGCATCGAAAACACGCTCGGAGACGAAGTCCGAAAGTTCTTCTTCCCAGATCAATTGGTCATGTTCATTCAATTCCATAGTCTACTCTGCTAATTCGTCAAGCAATTTCCCGCTCTTACGATACTAACGTTTAAAGTTGCGACTCTGCTTGCAGCTGAATGTCAATTCCGACGAGCGCACTCCAGGCGACTAGGATTTGCCTCGTGATAACCCCAACCTCTCCGTTTCCAACCGGCAGTCCGTTAAATTTCGTCGCTGGCATAATACAATACGGCGTACTAGTGAAAAACAACTCGTCGGCCGTATAAAGATCGTACGGTTGCAAACTCATCTCCTCGCAAGGAACATCTAACGTCCGCGCCAACGCCAGCACAGTGGCGCGACTAACCCCGGCCAAGCAATTACTTGTAGAGGGTGTTTTGAGAACTCCTTCACTGATGATGAATACATTCCCTCCTTTGTTTTCCGACACGTTACCGTGGATATCCAATAAAACACTTTGGGCATCCTGATCGACCAACTTGACCTCAACTTCAGCCAAGGTGTAATGCATTCGTGAACGATTTTTAATTCGCGCATCCATTGATTGACTCGGTATGGCGCGACTCATTGGCGTGACTGCATGGCAACCTTGCGCGTAGAACTTCGCCCACCCCGTCAGGTCCAGCGGCGAGTTGTGGATTATTACGGTCGCGCCACTTTGCGCAACCGTTGGGTCCGGTCCGGCCACCGCCAACCCGCGAGAAATATTGTGAACGACCCAAAAGTCCTCGCCTTGTCCAATCGTCTGCAAGTTCTGTTGCAACAACTCCAAAGTAACCGTCTTCATTTCCGCTGGCGAAAGGCCCGGGTCAATCCGGGCCACCTTTAACGATTTATAGAGCCTCGTAATATGCTCGTCGAGTTTGAAAGGGTTGTGCGCGAAAGTCCGAGTCGACTCCGTAACACAATCTCCGAGCATCACCGCACTGTCGAAAATAGAAATATTCGCCTGCGATTCCGGTACCAGATCGCCACTCAAATAAACATTGCGTTCGCTATTCATCTCGGCCATTATTCCTGGTCTGCACTGACACTGGGTTGCATTAAGTAAATAGGACTGTGGTTTCCCACATAATTTCCATCCTTATCCAAACGCCGCCCGTTGCCGTTACTCCCCTTACTCGTAGTCGTTACGGCAAATTGATCACCATCCGGGTGCAGTGAAATGGAATGGCAATTTGACAGTTTATTATTACGATAAGGTAATTCACTTTTAGCCGTTTCGCCTTCGCCAGCTACGGCATTCGTGTCAATAAACAACAGCTGTCCGGTTCCTGGATTACCACTGGTAACGGCCATCAAATATCCGTTGTTATGAAACTGCATCTCGTGCACATACACGTCACCCACCGCGCCAAATTCGCGATTGAACACCTCTATTCCGCTGTTCCAATCAAAGCCAATAATAAGTGGAACGCCTTGTACGTTTCCCCCGCCCTTGGGTCGAGTGCCACCAACATACAACGTTTTACCGTCCGGTGAAAACACCATACACTTGACTCCTCCGACATCCTGCAGTCGATGCTGCAGAAACAATTCTGAGGCGTCGAATCTTTTGTCCGACGTACCCTTTTTCCGATTCCACACAATAACTTCGCCGTGCGCATCGCCTGACACTAAGGTCTGAGTTTCGGCATGAACCGCCAGGCTGTATACATCGGTTTTATGACCCTCCAAGCGTTGCGTCAATTTTCCATTTTTGGTCTTCCAACATTGCACGTTATAGTCTTTCCCACAGCTAGCGAGCCAACTCCCATCCGCACCAACTGCGATCGCCCGCAGCCAACCGTCATGAGCGGACTCGCGATTCCACAGCGTCAGCGGGTTATCCCCACGATAATCATGGCATGCCAAACCACCCCACGAGTCGCCACTGAAAACCTTCGATTCGGTGGGATGAAAACCGATCGCTGCAACCCAGCCGTGGTGTCCTTTGATGACAGCGAGTTCCGTTCGTTGATCACCCGTCATCGGCCAACGATGCAACAAACCTTCAAACCCACCTGCTATTAAATAGTCCCCACACGGTGTGAATCGCGCGGACAACCGTTGAGCGGTCGGAGTGATCGTCTCGATTGTTTCCAACGTTACAGCCATAAGTCCTATTGTCCAAATTGTATTGCCAATACGGAAACAAACGTTCCCATTTCAACTACGTCAATAATCCCTTAATTGGGCCGCATTCGTCATGAGCAATCGGTAATGGTTGCCCGTTATTTAGATACTCCGTTTTCGAACTATCGATGCCTAGAGCACTAAACCATGTATGAAAGAAATCGCCAATATCGTGGGCATCATTTTCCACGAAGATACCCGTCTTATTCGTCTCGCCAATCACAACTCCCCGCCGTATTCCCGTACCTGTCATCACGATGGACCAAGCCTCCGGCCAATGATCCCGTCCGACATGGCCATTAATACGCGGCGTGCGGCCGAATTCGCTCATGGCAACCACCAGCGTATTATCAAGCATACCTCGTTGCTGCAGGTCCAACACGATCGCTGTAAATGATTGGTCAAACCGTGGCATCAAACTGGCGTGCCCATTGAAATTATCGCCATGCGTGTCCCAACCGTACGAGTTCACCTTAACAAACCGCACACCGGCCTCAAGCATTTTCCGCCCAATGAGCATATCCCGTCCCAACTCAGTGTCACCATAGAGTTCAACATCTGCGGGGTCAGGATCCGCGAATAACGCTTGGCGATTCATCAGCGCTTGCGCAGAATCAAACACAAAGCTTTGAGCTTCACCAAATATGGGGTTTCGCCCGGCGGCGTACTGCGCGTTTGCAAAATTCCGCAACCGGTTCCGTGACGAATTATCGTCGTGATTAAGTGTTTCTGGTAATAACAGATTCGGCGGTGGTTGACCGTCACCGATGGCCAAAGCACCATACCGTGGCCCCAGAAATCCCGCATCTTGATACTTAAAACCCCCACTACCAGGTTTGACCCAGATATATGGTGGTAACTGACTGTTTCCTTGCCCCATCAATTTCGCCACCGCCGAACCAAAATAGGGGTAAATCACCCCGCGGTCTTTTGGATCACCCCGTTGAATACGTGGCACACCAGCAGAATGTGAGTTATCAACGGTGGTCACACCGCGATCTAGCGCCAGCAAATGCATGATCTCTGCCGTCTTGGGCATCAATTCACTGATCCGAACACCAGGCAGCGACGTTTGAATCGACCGAAAGGGTCCGCCAAATTTAGTATTGGGTTTAGGATCCCAACTTTCGAGTTGGCTCATTCCTCCATCAATCCAGATAAACAATACTTGCTTATTGCTTTGTGATAATTCGTCCGCTACCAACGGATGAACCAATCCACCCAACCCGTCCATTCCCAACAACCCTGAGGCCGCCGTGGCACCCAACAGCCGACGCCTCGACAACACGTGTTGCGCAGGTGTGCACAGTTGTTTGGAAACCGAGGAATGCAGGTTGATTTTTGGTTTCATGTTACGGTTATTATCTACGGTCAGTGATTGATCAGAAATTCATTGCAAGACATGAGTGCCCAGACAAGTTGACCGATCGCCTCAGGGCGGTCGGAGTTTGAAACCAAGAACTCCCGCATCTGCTTCAATTCAAATGAGGTTGCGGGCCTCGATAGCACTGTGTAGTACAACGAATTTACAACCTCAGCGTTGTCGGATATTCTCAGCACTTGTTCCGTTGAGTTGTTCCCGCCAACATTCACCCAGGATTGCACCAATTCGCTGTTTAACAAAAACAACGAACCGCGTACCGACGGAGCAAATTCAACTTCGGGTTCACGAGGCGGATTAGCAAACGATGCGATAAACTGCTCCTGCACCTGATCGATAGTTGTCGGCAACGTGTTTTCCAGTTTTTGTTCGTCATCTAATTCGATCGGATACCTCGTTTTCGCGGCGGTTGCTTTGAGAATACTCCACATCAATTGTTCTGGTGACAACGCTTTCTCTCGAAACACTCGGTACTCTGCTTCCGCTTTTTGGACGGTTGATGTCGGCGTTTGCAAGATACTGCTGCGCTGATAGGTCTTGGTCAACGCTAACTCACGAATAAACCATTTGATGTCAAAGTCGTGTTTAACAAACTCCGACGCTAACAGCGACAACAACTCAGGATGAGACGCGGGGTTATCACTGTGGTGCAGATCTAAAGGCCAGACTAATCCGCGACCCATCATGGATGCCCAAAGCCGATTGACCAGGTTAGTCTGAAATTGTGCATTTTTTGCCGTCGGGAGCGTTGTGGAAAGATAATGCAGCGGGTTAAAAACTGGGACGCCCGGCGCCTTTGACTTCGGATCGGGCGCAATGGCAAATTCATTATCCTTGTCGTATTCAGGAACCTCAAGTTCCGTCCCACCGGGTATTCGCGGCCCCGTGGTGAACATTTCTTCTTCAAACACGGATTGAAACTCTAATGGTATTTTCATCACCTTTTGGCCAATCGCCGGGAATTCCGTATCGCTGCGTATGAAAGTATTACTGACAAACGCAAACAGACCTTGGAAATCCGATTGACTATAGTCATCGACAAACAAATGATCGTGACATTGGGCACAAGCCAAATCAACGCCCATAAACAACCTACCTATATCTGACGCTAGGCCTGGGTGGTCGGTGGGATTTTGACCATATTTTTCTAACCTTTTCGTCAGAAAATAACCTGCGCCTTGCTCACTCTCATTCGTTAGGTCCGGTTCAATGATTGTTTCTACCATCGAATCCCAGTGCCGATTTGACTTAAAACTATCAACAAGGAATCGATTCCAAGCGGGATCCGTTCCGCGGCGTTCCATCAACATTACGTTAAACAACTCGGACATCCTCCGCGCGTAACGATCATCTCGTAACAGGCGATCAATCATAATCGTGCGCTTATTAGCTGTGGTATCTGCAGCGAACTTATTAACGTCAACGGAAGCTGGAATTTCTCCCGTAAGGTCTAAAAACAGTCGTCTCAGAAATTCATAGTCATTCGCTTGTGCAGCGAACATCCCGTCAGCCGATTCCTCAACGAGGTGGTCAATGGCAGTATGTAGTTCTGCACCTCGCGCCAGCGAGATGCCGCTTAACGCAACTGCAATAATAATTGTCATGCCCAACGATATTCGCAAACTTGTCATGTTACATATTTTAACAAACTCGACGGCGAAAATGGAACATTGAATTGATCTTGAGGCGAGGATTTTCCTAGGGAAACATCTTTAGCAGCGGATCGTCCGTTGACTGCATATGCGTTCTGACCATTTCCTGGAGACGTTTCAATTGTTCTTTGTGGTTGGTCGAGTCGCTATTCGCTAGATTCACTCGCTCCTGAGGGTCGTTGCGCAAATCAAACATCTCTACCCTACCTTGATGTTGCAAATCGATCATCAATTTCCAGTCCGGTGTTCTCACGCCCCGCATATGAGTCGTGGCGCCGTGCTTCATGCTGTACTGCAAATAAATATCGGGATCCCACCGCCGCGTATTACCAGTCAACACGGGCGTGAAATCCTCGCCTCGCAATTCGAGTCTCCGACTAGGTTTAATGCCAGCCATTGCTAACAACGTCGGGAACCAATCCAGGTTGGAAAACGTCTGATCAAACACAGTACCGGGATCGATCGTTCCTGGCCAACGAATTGCAGTAGGCACTCGTAAGGAAGTATCCCACAGATTAGGTCGACGTTGTGCAGGTATATCATCCCATTGTTTAGGTGGGTTTACGTTCAGAATGCGGATCGCGTTACCTTTAAACCAGGTGCCATGCTCACCTAAATTATAGCCATGGTCACTAGTGAAAACCACGATCGTGTTTGCGGCCAATTTGAGAGCATCCAACAAGTCCAGCACCCGGCCAACATTGCGATCGACGCTTTTCACCGCAGCTAGATATTCGCGTGTGCGTTTCTTAACCAACTCCACGTTGAGATTTGGAAAATCGGGGTTCGGGATTTCTGGGTCGAGATCCTTAAACGGTTCCCAGTCCTCTGGTCGTACCGGCAGCCACGCTGAATGCGGTGCTCGGAAATGCAAACTCAACAAAAATGGTTTACTCTGATTGCTTTCAATAAACTCCAAAGCATGGTCGGTAAAAATGTCGCAGGTATAGCCCAACACCTTTTTAGTTTCTCCTGCTAACGTTTCCATCACGGGGTCTTTAGGAGGGCAACCACCGCTGCGGATGCCAGCAAATTGATGGTAGCCAAATTTCGTAGGATGGTGATGATCTTGGATTCCTAGATGCCATTTTCCAAACAGCGCCGTTTGGTACCCAGCGGCTTGAAACAACTGTGGAAATGTTACCGTATCGGCGGGTAGGCCAAGTTGTTTTTCAGCACCAGGATTTATCCAATCCGTAATGCCAAATTCAAACGCATAGCGACTGGAAATCAAACCGACCCGACTGGGACTGCAAACCGGCGTCGTCACAAAACTGTTAGTCAGATGCGCTCCGCCATGAAAAATCTTATCGATATTGGGAGTGATAAAACGGTTATCGCCCGCCGCATTCACAGCAAATGGAGCCTGATCGTCGGTATAGATAAATACGATATTCGGTTGTTCGGCAGATACAAGCCTAGTAACAATTACGCACAACAGAAATAACGATAAAATAAATTTATACTTCATAGGGTCAGCCATCTACTTAATAAATTAACATTTCTTTATGACATTTTATCGTACCACGTTGCGACGCCTATCCCCAACGTTTCTTTATGATATTTACCCCCTTCAATTAACCGCTGCATTTGCATCTATATTTACGATCATGTCTAATTAACATATTGACCACGACAATCATGGAGAATCCGATGCGCATCACATACGCTATTACATTTAGTCTGCTACTACTTACCGCCACTTTCTTGCCCCAACTGCAAGGCGAAGATTGGCCCCAGTTTCGTGGCCCTAATTGCGCGGGAATCAGCGTTTCAAAACTACCCCTCGCAACCACCTTCTCACCCACTCAAAATGTCGCATGGCAAGCCGATCTCGGCGACGGTATCGGTTGCCCCGTCGTCGCTGCGGGACGGGTTTTTGTCTCCTCGATGTTAGACGAAAAAACCGTCGCACTCACGGGATTTGATGCTAAAACTGGCAAGCAACTGTGGCAACGCAGTTGGCCCACCGGCGCTCTTGTTGAGATACACAAAACAAACAGCCAAGCCGCTACCACTCCCTGTGCTGACTCCGAACGCGTTTACTTTTACTTCAGCACACTGGGCCTCATCTCCGTCAACGCAAAAACCGGCGTAGACGAATGGAAAATTGAGATGCCAACACCGTTTTTTGTCTTCAAATGGGGTGCCGGCATGTCACCCGTGCTCCATGCAGACAAACTAATTTTTTGCCAAGACGACGACATCTACCCAGGGATCATGGTCGTACAATCTGCGACTGGTAAAATACTTTGGCAGGAAGCCCGCGATGATATGGCCGTCAATTATTCGCACCCGGTTATTGTTACAACACCCGAACGCACAGAACTCGTTGTAGCCGGAACGGGAAAAGTGGTCGCTTACGACATCGACAACGGTAAAAGACTTTGGGAATCGCGAACCTTATTGCGGAACATCAAAACGACGCCGGTTGTTAACGGCGACACAGTTTATATCTCACTACAAAGTGGAGGCATCGCAAATCAATGGCTTGCCTCCATTGATCGCGCCGAAACTGGCAATAACGACAACCGTATCGACAAAGCGGAAATCCAAGCCTTCGTCGGTGCTCAGAAAATACCCCCTGCATTTTACCGAAGAACGTTTGATCGAGGTGACGAAAACCAGGATGGATTCCTAGAAGGTGTCGAACTTGACAAAGCATTTTTACATCCCGACAACATGGCCGGCGCGGCTTTTGACACGGAAGACCCTGCCGACGAATATATCCTCGCTATCAAAGCTGGGGGAGATGGTGACGTTACAGAAACGCACACCCAATGGAAAACCAACACCAAGTATACTGACCATATCGTTTCACCACTCGTATACGATGGCCGGATGCTCTTAATTAAAGGTGGAGGTATCAGCACCGTATATAGCATCAAGCAAGGTAGACAATTGCGGGGTGCCAAAAGAATTCAAAACTCGAGCGAATATTTCGCATCGCCCATCATCGGTGACAACAAAGTCTATATCGCGGGCGAGAACGGAGTTATCGTGGTGCTCGACGCAGCCGACAACTTTAAAGTATTAGCCAAAAATGACATGCAAGATTCAATTCTCGGCACCCCCGCCATCGCCGACGGTTCCCTCTTCGTGCGAACACGGTCGAAATTATACTGCATCCGCCCTAGCAATTAGATTTTCGCGTGACGGGCCCGTTGGTCGTAATCTATGCCGCGGGTGCCTACGTTAAAATATCGTGGATTGGTAAACCGTTATCAATGTCGAGCCGTTTTCGACCCGGCACCACTAGGCGGCGATTATCGAGGCCTAACAGATGCAGCACGGTTGCATGTAAATCTGTTACATAATGCGCATCCCCCAATGCATGGTACCCTAACTCGTCTGTTTCACCGTGGACGTATCCCCGCTTTAACCCCGCTCCCGCCAGCCAAATTGTGAACCCATTGGGATGGTGATCTCGACCTGTTGTCCCGCCACTGCGCTGCTCTAATCCAGGCGTCCGCCCAAACTCCGTACAGAACACGACGACCGTGTCCTCCATCAAGCCACGCCGCTTCAGATCCTTAATCAAACCTGTGATTGGTTTGTCGATCGTCGCACACAACGCCGAATGCTTCTTCTTTAAATCGCGGTGCGAATCCCAAGTTCCATACGCCGACGGAAACACTTGAACAAATCGAACGCCCCTTTCAACCATCCGCCGCGCCGTCAAAAGTCGTTGACCTGCAATCCGCGTATTGTCTTGATCCAATCCGTAAAGCTCTGTCGTCTCCACGGTCTCGTTAGCCAAATCCGCTGCCTCAGGAACCGAGGACTGCATCCGAAAGGCCAGTTCATAGGACTTCATGCGAGCCTCAAGTTGCGTATCCCCTGGACGTTCCGCCAACGTCAGTTGATTCAACTCACGGGCAAGTTCAAACTCTCGTGACTGCTCAACCTCAGTCTGCTTCTCGTTTCTGACACCAAACGGTAACGGCTGCGGCTTATCAATAGCCAGCGGAACTCCGGCGTGCGCCGGACCCAAATAATATGAACCGATGCTGTCACGAGTGTTCGTTCGAGTGGGCCCGCCCAACACCACAAATTTAGGTAAATTCTCGTTAAGGGAACCGAGCCCATAATGAGCCCAGGCCCCGACGCTCGGTTGTACTTCGTCTAACCGATGGCGGCCCGTATGCATTTGGTTTTCCGCTGCATGGTCATTGTCCGTTGTCCACATATTACGAACAAAACTAATCTCGTCGACAACGGAAGAAAAGTGCGGCCACCAATCCGTGATCCCAATCTTATTCTCACCGTAATAATCAAACCCGACTTGCATCGGATAAATAATCGGGTAAACATCCCGCACATTAATCTCTTGCGCGGCGACACTGCGAAAACGTTTTTCGTGCAACGGCGAATCAACCGGATTCGAAAACGGTGTTTGCGAGTACGTTTTACCAGCGTACTTGTTCAACGCAGGTTTAGGATCGAAGGTCTCTAGATGACTATACCCACCAGACAAGAAAACCCAAATTATCGATTTGGCACGCGGTCGATGATGAGGCGACCCGTCTGGCAAACGCCAGTCGTCCGCCCTCAGAAAACCGTCTTCCGCTAGCATTGCCCCCGTCGCTAAACCACCAAATCCCATACCAAGGTTCGAAAGGAATTCACGTCGATTGTTGTGACTGTTCATAGCTCGCTACTGGTTGGATTTTTAGGTGATCATATTCTATTGGATGGACACAAAATCACTGTGGTTAATCAACACTCGAATTAACCCCGCCCGCGCTTTATCGCCGTAACTAGACAAAAACTCTTCGCATTTGGTCGATTCTTCTACCGACGGTGAGCGTGATAACACTGCCAAAAAAGCCGTCTCAACGAAGTGACGGTCAGACAGTTTATCCGAATCAGGATCGAGCAACGCCTCCACCCGCCGGACTGCTTTCTGGGAGACCTGATGCACAAAGTCACTATTATTAAGCGCCAAGGCCTGTTGGGGCACAATCGTGCTGGTTCTTCGATAACACTCAAATGGATTTGGCGCGTCAAATAATTCACCCAGCGGATTCGCACCACCGGCTTCCGGATAGGTTTCATAATACAAGGAACGTCGATTTGTTGTTAACGCTTCAGCATTTCCCAACGAACGCCCACCCGCCGAGACATCCAAATCGTCCGCTATATATAGCAAACTGTCGCGTATAACCTCCGCCTCCATCCTGCCCGTATTCATCCGCCACAGCCACACGTTGTCAGGATCAATTTGACTGTTTCCAGCATCATCTTGCGAACCCCGCTGGTACGCCGCACTCTTGACAATCAATCGATGAATATGTTTCATGTCCCAACCCGATTCCATCAACTCAACCGCCAAATAATCCAATATTCTCGGGTGCGTTGGCGGCTTGCCGTTACGGCCGAAATCGAAAACCGTTTCAACTAGCGGAACGTGAAAATGACGAAGCCAGATATGGTTGACTGCGACACGCGCCGTTAATGGATTATTTCGATGTATTAACATGCTAGCCAATGCGGTCCGCCGACCCGTGCTGGTTTTTGCAGTCTGTACACTCAGTGGTTCATAATCATCGGGGGGAGTCGCGACCGCTTTGTTTGCCGCTACAACAGCGGTGTTCGCTTTTGTAATCCTTAACTGAGCAACTGCCATCGCCGTCTTCCGCTGATCAGCATCGGCGATCTTTTCGGCCGTAGCCAACGCCACCCGTGACGCAAACAGTTCCGCCGTCCCACGCGACACATCTGCTTCTATCGATTTTGAAATCGCGGTACTAATTAACTCCTGTGTGCGATCTATTGCGGGTGCTTCACTGTACCGAAGGACATCCGCCGCGATTACCGATTCCACGGCCAAAACCCTCGCTTCTGCAGCTGCCACTGCAGACACGGCTGCGTCCCGCACTAAAGTTAATCGCGAAACCGCGGCACTAGCAGCGTCGACAGAATTGCGTAGACCCCGCACCAACTCGGAATCAAACACTTCGATCGTCTGCGACGTTGCCGGCGCGACCGAACTGCCGCCAATTTTCCAATTATCCACTCCACCTACGTCCTGACCGTCGGAATACTGTTTACCTTCAAAGTTCAATACGATTTCATTCTGCTGGGGAACCGCGATGCGAATGTCGTCGAATACCGCCAGCGTTCCGGATCGACAATCTAATAAAATCGGTTTATTATCCGTTCCAACTGGATCCCAACCGTTGATGGCCATCACAACGGTTTCCAGCTTACGAACGCGCATAGTTACTACGTTCAAGACGTCAAGACTTAACTCAGCGTTATCGGTCGCCGGATGCAAAACTAACTTGGCTATAAATCGGCTCTCTCCGTTTTTAAAATCATACTTCCCCACAACAAACCTTGAAAAACCACCTGGCAAATAGGCATAGATCAGCCCATTTTCAAAACCGACATATCCGGCCGTCAATAAACCTTTGTGGTCACGGATCAATTGAAAGTTAACTGCACCCTCTTCCAAGATCCGTAATTGAAATGCGATAGACGTACCATCAACAAGTTCCTGAACTTCGGGTAAATGATTCGACAATACTCGACGACCTTGTCGGGCGTCTAGCCGCAACGAAAAGCGCCCTTCTAGAGCCCCGCCTTGGCCCTCGGACTGCACCTGTTCAATGGCGTGATCTAAATCAATTTGAGCTTTTTTTCGCAGGGCTTCTGCCGCTTGTAATTGCCCATCTTCAAGCGGCGGCACCTTGTTTAGTGCTGTTCTCGCGTGCGATAGTTGTTCCGCCACCTGCGCCGTTTCGTACTCGTGCACCGACGCACGCACCCCGGGGTACCAAGCTTCCGTTGGCAAATATTGTTTCTTTACCACCGGCAACAAATGCTCTAAAAACCGAGGCACTCCGGGCTCAATAACATTATGGTCTGCGACCCGATTCCGTTCGTCGCCGCCGTTATAGAAATGAGTAATTGCATCATGATTCTTGTCGAATACCCTAGCCATCCCGATCAGCGCTGGTTGACGTGATCCAGCATAAAGATATTCAACAAACTTTTCCGGACGAGGTTCACCCGCAACTTGGTCCATGCGAATACTCATCGGTTCAAAAAAAGCTCGGAAACGAAAATAGTCGTCATGTTCAATAGGGTCGTATTTATGATCGTGACAATGTGCACAATTAAAGGTCAATCCAAGAAATGCTTTACCTGTGTATTCAACATTATGTCTCATCCATTCGTTGGGGTTTAAAGAATAGTAATTGCGTACGAGGTATCCCGTAGCGGGCCATTGTGAATCATCCAACGGTGACGTTTCGTCCGCCGCTAACATCTGCTGTACCATCACGTCGTAACCAGCGTTATTATTGAGCGAATTAACAATCCAATCTCGCCACATCCATATTTGTGCGGAACTGTTACGGACGTCGTTTTGGTTGCGGCGACCGTACCAATCGGAATATCGCCAAATATCCATCCAGTGTCTCGCCCAGCGTTGCCCGTACCGCGCGTCAGCCAACAAACGATCCACAACTTTCGCATAAGCTTCGCCCGACGCGTCTTCCGCAAACGCAGTCAGTTCCGCTGGCGTGGGTGGCAAACCGATTAGGTCGAGATAGACTCGACGTAGTCGCTGAGCCGCCGTTGCTACCTCCATCGCCTTAAGTTTGTGCGAACGCAGCTGACGCTCCGTCAGAAAATCGATCTCTTTCGATTCGAACCTACGTGGGATCGTGGGCGTTTTCGGAGGCACAAATGCCCAGTGATCCGCAGGGTCAGATTCAGCTGATTCATTTGCTGGAGATTCAGCACCGCCGGCAACCCACTGTTTAAACTTGTCGATTTCCTCTAGCGTTAATGGTTCCCCGATAGGTGGCATCCGCAATTCCTCATCACTAGACGAAATTCGTTCCAACACAACCGCACCGTTATCAGTTGCGCTACGGAGCGCGGCACCCGTATCCAGTCGCAATTCGCCTTCTTGCTTTAGCACGCCATGACACGCGTAACACCTAGCCTGGAGGATGGGCTTAATGTCCGTCAGGTAACCTTGCGCTTGGGCCGTACAGTAAGGAATCACCCAACACGCCAACGCAGCAATGGCTGGAAATGACCACATCCTGACTTTTTTAGATCCAACCAGCATTTTATTTGACCAGCAAAGAGAACAACTCACCGCCTGTTATTGAAATGTGTAATTTCACCACATTTCCCGCTAGCGCATCAAGCGAACGACCATCACGCCATTTAATTTCACACTCAATTGAGTCGTTCTCAAAGGGCACAGCATCTTTCTCCGTATATCCCGGAATCGGACTACCCGCAGCGTCCAGCAATGAAACGATAATCGAACCGCCTTTCTTAGTGCGAGCGTTAAGGAATATTGCCTTACCGTCAATAACCACTGGGTGGGTGACAATCACACCCAGTTTTGCCTGTAGTGCCACAAACCCGTCTGTGCGGTACTCAAAACGCCGAACTCGGGAATCTGCGCCAGTGTAGTAGGCTTCCGTACCATAAATTGACATATGTTGGGGATCAGCCGGCAACTGCAACACGCCAGCCGCCGCATAGTTGCTGCGATTTCCAGCGCGATCTGCAGGTGCACTTTCCGGTATGATTGCCTTTGACCAGCGTTGGAACACCAGCCCATCACGGCTAAACATAAACAACGGCTCAACGCGACTATTGGCTGGCAAAAATCGAGTTGGTAAACCAATATAAATTTTTGCGTTACGAGCGTAGGGAGCTATTGCATTGGTATAGAGATGCTCGTTGGGACTGTCTACGTACTTCAGCTTGAGAGGCTCTGTCCAATTAACAAAATCACTCGATTCGCAAAATTGGATGGACCTTACACCGTCAATAAACAATCGCGAATAGCATACATACTTTTTGCGATTAACGTCCCAGAAACCCAGGTTTTGGGAATCAAACGCTCCCTTAGTGATAACCGGTTTGGCCGAAGTCTGTTTCCAATGTAAACCGTCCGCGGAGGAAAATGTATATAAACCTACAACACCCTTTTGACGCTCCGGAGTATCAAACGAACCTCTGACATACCGACCACGCGACAACGCCTTGTATTTCTCAGAGGATTTGCTATCAGGATTAGCGTCAACAAAAGGAGCAAAGCAATGGGTTCCAATTCCATCCCATACAATGTTATTAGATTTGGAACCGTCAAAATCAACTATGTCCAACTTTGGTTTATTCCAGTGAACACCATCTTTACTAATGGCAACACAGGTAACCTCTCGATGTGTCATTACTTTTTTCACTGTGTCATAATGGGCACCGCGATAGTAAGCCCGGTAATCATCACCATCTTGCAAAAAAGTAAAGTATGCACTGACGTTGCCTTCCCATGACTCGCCCGTCGTCAAAATCACCTCTTTTGCAGCAGGTTGCTGTAACACAAAATCCACGTCGCCCGTTTTGCTTTCAAGCAACGCGTCATCCCAAAACAACTGCAAATCATTGCCGATCTCAATCGGTTCAGCAGCAGCAACGCCCAATATACAAAAAAACCCTAGCGTCAAAGCCATGACAATACAAAAGCGTTCCACGTGTGATACTCCCGTTAAGATGTTTATATAATTCGCAGTAGCGGTCTAAAGCAACTCTACAATCGGATTCCCGTGATAAATGCGATGGGGTCTGTCTGCTTCATCCATCCAAGCAGCAGTTTTAGGTATTCCTAGCGCGTGATAAATGGTCGCTGCCATCTCCTCTGGCGTATGTGGGTCTGCTGCTGGATATCCACCAATACGATCCGACGCTCCGATCACCCGCCCACCCTGAATTCCTCCCCCTGCAAAAAACACCGACTGAATCGCTCCCCAATGATCGCGCCCCGGACCGGCAAACGACTCCGACAAAGTCGATATTTTTGGTGTTCGGCCAAATTCACCAGCCATGACAATCAACGTTTCATCAAGTAACCCGTTGGAGTCTAAGTCGTCGATCAACGCACAGAGCGCTCGGTCGGTAGGTGGGAACAGTTTATCCTTTAGCCGCGGCCATGCATCGCCGTGTGTATCCCAAGTTTCATTATTGCCAAGATTAACTTGAATTAAGTTAACCCCTTGTTCGACTAAGCGATAAGCCATTAACAACGACCACCCAAAACTGTTAGCACCATAGCGTTCCTGAATTTTCGCATCAGCGTTGGTCACATCCACCGCATGGCGAATCTTAGGATCTGTCAACATGGAAACCACTCGCTGCCGTTGACTGTCATAACCTTGTACAGATGCCGCGTTTTCTAACGCGCGCCGCTGCCCGTCTATAACACTGAGTAACCCCAACCGATCACCTAGTCTATTATTGGTGAGACCGTGTGGTAATTTTAAATTTGGCGCTTGATACACACGCGTATCCGCTGCATTGGGCGGTTTCTTTCCAAGGTTCGGGTACGTGTACTCGGGATACGCACCACGCCACATAGGGTCGCCGTAGGGTGATGCTTCGATAAAGAACGGGTCACGGGAGGAGCCCATCAGACCACCGTATGCGCCGGGCAAAACACCGCCTGACCAGTGCACTAATCGTTCGGGCAATACTATCGCGGGCGGTAGGTTATTGTTGCGTCGTGGCAGCGATTCGCCAACTATAGAGGAAATAGATGGCCAGTCACTCGGACGTGGCGTTCGATCACCCCGAAAACCGGGGGACTTCTTACTGCGTCCGGTGAGCATATAAAAGTGGCCCTCGGTGTGCCCATTCGTCGGGTGCGTCATCGACCGTACGACCGACCACTTATCTGCCCGTTTGGCTAGGCCGGGCAAGTGTTCACAAATCTGTGTTCCCGGAACTACAGTCGCAGCGGGTTTGAAACTACCGCGGATTTCCTCCGGGGCATCCGGCTTCAAGTCGAAACTCTCATGCTGAGCAAGTCCGCCGGACAGAAAAATATAGATTACCGACTTTGCCGTTTTCTGGGGAGCACCGTCTACCGGTTCAGCACCAAGAATTCCTTGCAGGTGGTTGGTGCCCAAACCCAACATACCCACCGCCCCGACCTGCATTGCTGTGCGGCGGGCAATATCAGGGTGGCTCATGATCGCCGAGCACGAGCGCCGTTTCTTGCATTTTTGTGCCATCGCAATATTCTTTGCTTACGCAAGAATCTCCTTAACTATTTGTGGCTCAAATAGATCGGTTAACTTTTCCTTCAAACCGTTCCGTTCAAAGTATAGCCTCTCATGGTTTAAACCGAGTAAATGCAATATCGTGGCGTGCCAATCCGCGATACTTACGGGTTTATCTGCGGCCGCGTAACCAATTTCATCCGTTGCTCCATAGCTGATACCGGGTTTGATACCACCGCCCGCCATCCATAATGTAAATCCACGCGGCCCATGGTCGCGACCGGCGCCGGCTACCTTTTTCTTATCACGAAGTTGAGCTATCGGAAGTCTGCCGAATTCCCCGCCCCAGATTACCAGCACGTCGTCGAGCAACCCTCGTTGTTTAAGGTCAGTCAAAAGCGCAGCAACCGGCTTATCCGTCTTACCAGCCGCACTACCAATAGATTGTTCGAGATTAGTGTGACTGTCCCAAGGCTGCGCGCTCATGAATATTTGAACATAACGAACGCCCCGCTCCACCATGCGCCGCGCCATCAAACAACGTTTGGCGTATGAATCCGTGGTTTTTTCGCCAACGCCATATGCTGTCAATGTTGCTTGAGTTTCCTGGTTAATGTCCAGTAAATCTTCGGCTTCTAGCTGCATTCTCGCGGCAAGTTCGTAACTACTAATGCGCGCGTCAAGCGCCTGTTGATTGGAACGTTTACCGCGATGCTCTTCATCTATCCGTCGCAAGAGATCCCGCTGTAGTTGCATGATACCTGTCGGATAAGGTTTTTCTGCGTTTAGATTCAATATCGGCGCACCCTCGCTGCGAACGCGAGTTCCCTGATAGACGGGAGGCAAAAATCCGTTTTGCCAACTTTGAACCGTATTAACCGGAAGACCGGCAGGGTCATCAAGCACGATATATGCTGGCAAGTTCTGATTAACACTACCCAAACCGTAGGTAACCCACGCGCCCAGCCCTGGGCGGCCCGGCAACAAACGCCCGGAATGAATTTTGAACAAGGCTGGTTCATGGTTGGGATGATTATTGTACATCGATTTGATGAATGAAACGTTGTCAACAACTTTAGCTAGCTCCGGTAACGCATTGCTCACCCACGCGCCACTTTCACCATGTTGCTTAAATTTGAAAGGGCTTTTCAACAACCCACCAGCACTTTGTGGTGAACTAATGTCTTCCGCAATTTCATTAAAATACGGTTCGCCATGATGTTTGTCGAGAATCGGCTTGGGCTCGAACAAATCCATATGAGCCGGACCACCATTCATAAACAGTTGAATTACTGCCTTGGCTTTAGGTGGGTGGTGTGTGTCACGCGGTTGGTTATCAAATGACCGCCGTGCGCCGTCACTCGGGGGTAATAAGTCCGCACCGACAGGAATCAAACTCTCAGCACGCAAATCCATATCCTGCATTGCTAGGAAGGCTAAAGCGGCGCCGCTGATACCACCCGCGGCCGAGTCAAGGAAGCCGCGGCGCGTAAGCGCTGAAATATTTAGCTGTTGTTTTTTAGTCCACATATAAAAATCCTGCTGAATTCCATAACGCGTGTCCGAACGTCGATAATGCCTTTTGCGCTGCGTCGAGTTGCATCTGCTGCCGTTCTTTTTCCGTCAGCGAATCGAAGTGTTGCTGCCATTTATCCTCCAGCGACTCCAATACCTCAAGCGACTGCTGTAGTTGAGTTTCATCCGGAGTCCGTCCTGTGACAGCGAGGTAAATATTTTTGATGGCCGCCGATTTATCACCGTCGTTGGACGACATGTCCGCTACTTTCACGGCGAACTGGTCAGCGAGGTCTCGTACCATAGTACTATTGAGTAGATACAGTGCTTGTTGAGCTACGTTTGATGTGGGTCGCTGCTGGCAAGCCGGATTCATCTGTGGCAAGTCAAAGGTTTCTAGAAAAGACGGCATCTCCTTACGACGCTGACGCAAATAAACACTACGGCGATACACACCATTGTTACCAACCGCAGTCACCAACCCATCGCCCCGCACCTTCACCGCATCCGGTTTGCCATATTGTTTTTGGTCTAAATTACCGGCAATCTCGATAACTGCATCTCGTACCTCCTCAGCCGTAAGACGACGCAATGTCATATGGCTCAAATACAAATTGTCCGGATCTACCGCGAGTATCTCATTCGAGACATTGGAAACTTGCCGGTAGGTCCGAGAGGTAACCATTAAGCGGTGGAGATCTTTCATGCTCCAACCCGCCTCAATAAACCAACCGGAAAGCCAATCAAGTAGTTCAGGGTGCGTGGGTCTTACCCCAATACTACCGAAATTATCAATACTCGAAACTATCCCTCGCCCAAAGTGATGTGACCAGATGCGATTCACCATGACCCGCGCCGTTAAGGGATGTTCGGGCGCAATAAGCCACTGTGCCAATGCTAACCGCCGCCCAGTTCCTTCCGCGGAAACGGTAAGCGGTACGGGCGCAAACGGAGTCTTTCCATTTGTGAGTACCGACGGGACGCCCGGGGCAATTAATCGACCCGGTTGTTGGAAGTCACCGCGGACAAATAAATACGTTGGGGAGGGGTCGCCTCGATCCCATAACGCGCGAATCGGTTCAATGGCGTCTTTCTTCGCGTTAAGTCGAGTGACCTCCGCGGCCGTCGCCTTTTTTGACGCTGCAACGTTTTTGTCCGCTGCAAGTTGTTTTCCTGTGAGTTGCAACTCTTTGTTGAATTTATCAACTAAATAGCGTTGTACCTCATCTCGCGTGTCCGCCCCCTTCGCAAATGCTGCTGCAACGTCGCCACGAATGACTTCCGGTAACGTTGCTAGTTGTTTCCCAAAGTACGCAGCTTTAACCTCGGTCACCATGATCACGTGCTTCTTGTTAACCAAATCGATTTGTTGTTGGATTGCAGCGTTGTGCGCGGCTACCTCGGAAACACGTTGGGGAGTCGCCACTGCAAGCGACCGTGTACGCATCACTCCATTGGACTGCCCAGGCACCGCGGTAGGTTTCAGCCAATCATGCACATCAAATGCACCCTGAAATGTGGCCACTAAACGGTAATAATCACGCTGTGGGATCGGGTCGTACTTGTGACTATGGCAACGAGCACATTTTATTGTCAAACCAAGCACGGTTGATGAAAAGATGTCAATTTCATCCGCGACAACTTCCATCCGCTCTGGCACAGAATTAACGACGTCGGACCCTGTTCCATCGGGGGCCATCCGCAGGAATCCCGTCGCAATTAAATTCTCGACATGTTGTGAAGTGATTTTTTTAGGGTCTGAATAATCTAGCAGTTCATCGCCAGCAATTTGCTCTAACAAAAACTGTGAATAGGGTTTGTCCGCGTTCATGCTACGGATGACGTAGTCCCGATAACGCCACGCTGAGTTGCGAATTGGGTCGGCACTGCGTTTTCCTTCCGAATCTGCGTAACCTGCAGCATCGAGCCAGAAACGCGCCCATCGTTCGCCGTAACGAGGGGATGCTAGTAGTTGCTGCACCAAACGTTCATAGGCGAGTGGTTCTTTGTCAGCGACGTACGCTGCAATCTCGGCGGGCGTCGGGGGCAAGCCGATTAAATCAAAATACAAACGCCTAACTAATACAACACGTGAAGCTTCCCCTGAAAACATCAATCCATTTGCTTTTAGTTTTTCGGCGACAAAAAGGTCAATTGCATTGGTGCCTTGGAAATCGGAGATCGCGGCGGGCGGCAAAATGGGTTGCAACGTTCGAAATGCCCAAAATTTGCGATCCTCGTCCGTCACGATCGTATCCGGTTCTGCGCTAGCGCCGTCCGGTGTTATTTCGACTTCCGGAGCACCAATAGTTATCCAGCGAGTGAGTTTGTCAAGTTCACCGCTTGGCATTATTTTTACGCCGGAGGGAAGCAACTTGTCGCGGGGAGGCATTTCTTCCGCGTGGATACGCTTCAGCAATAGACTCTCCGTTGGTTTCCCAAGCACCATTGCCGGACCTGATTTCCCGCCCTTTAACATTGACGCCCGGGTACGGAGGTCGAGGCCAGCTTCTTGGCGCCGATTTCCATGACAAACGGTACACCGCAACATCATAATTGGCTGGATGTCATGTTGATTAACTTCCGCGACTTCGGTAAATGACTTCGGATCCCTGCCGTCGGCAAAAGGTGTGCCGTTATCAAGCCATGCTTTGATGGTTGCAACATCCTGTTTGGTGAGAGGCTTCCCTTCACCTTCCGGCGGCATCATGTGTTCATGAACGAGCTCGTACAGGTAGCTCGCCTCGGAATCTCCGGAAACAATTGTCGTCTCGGACTCACCGCCTTTAAACAACCCGTGTGGTGACGATAAATCGAGCTCTCCTTTACGAGCACTGGTGCTGTGACAACGAACGCAGGCACGTTTGAAAATAGGCGCAATGTCGCCCTCATACGTTGGCCCCTCCGCCCCAAGAGTGACATCGAGCGTCACTGAGCCGAGTAAGACTACGCTAAGGCAGGCTAAAATCCGCATACGATAGCTTTCCAAGATTAACTCATTCATTATTGATAAATCTGACAACTATATTCTACGTTTTATTATAATCAAACGCACCATCAAACACTTGTTGGCAACCCACTAGATAACAACCAAAAGAGGGGAAAACCCAAACTAATGACTAGAATTGCTATTTTTCAGTTGATGCAGGAAATTTCGTCGTTCAATCCTAGCAACAGTACCATTGCGGATTTCACCATTAACCGCGGCGCGGCTTGGATTGAACAGGACAGGAAAGCCAAGCACGAGATCGGCGGAGCACTGGCTCAGTTCGGTGAACACGACGACGTTATCGTTGTGCCAACGATCAGCGCACGCAGCAATTCTTCGGGTGCCATCCTAGCGGCTTCTTCGTGGGATGAACTCTCAACACAATTGACTAGTTCGATAGATGACTTGGCAACGCAACATGGTGGATCAATTGCGGCAGTCTATTTTTGCATGCACGGGGCCATGGCAGCCGAAAACGAAATGGACCCCGAGGGCTTCATCCTTGAATATGCGCGCAGTAAACTAGGCAGTGAAATTCCGTTTGTGACTTCTATGGACCTGCACGGCATTTTGACCGAACGGATGTTTGAGCACAGCGATGTTATTGTGCCCTACCATACCTACCCCCACGTGGACCAATATGAAACAGGCAATCGTTCCGCCAAGGTGGTGATGCGACTGCTGAGGGAAGATTCGACTCCAGTAAGTGTACGAGTGCAGGTTCCGGCACTAGTTCGGGGCGACGAACTTGTAACGGAAACGGGACTCTTCGGCGAATGTCTACTTTTGGCCAAACAGATAGAAGACAGCGAAATTGGCTTAGCCGCGGGTATGCTCATTGGCAATCCGTTTACCGATGTCCCGGAATTGCGGACGAACGTAGTGGTAACGTTTTTGGCGGAGTCAGCAACGGAAGCTGAAACGGAAGGAGAAGCAATACAATATGCAACGGAGATGGCGGAGTTGTTTTGGGTGCATCGAGAACGGATGCGGGTAAAACTTACTTCTATCGACGATGCTGTCATTGCTACCATAGACCATCACGCGGACCCAGAAACCGACGGTACCGTGGTGCTGGTAGATGCAGCGGACGCAACGAGTTCGGGGGCATCTGGAGATAGCAATGCGATTTTCTCAGCGATTCTGGCGAGTGATTTCCAAGGGCGACTACTTGCGCCGCTTGTTGACGCTCCTGCGGTGCAAGCCGCCATTGAGGCGGGAGTTGGTAACAGTGTCACCGTCAGACTCGGTGGGACGGTCGATCCCGCGCGATTCAATCCCCTTGAGTGTCAGGCAAAGGTTCGACTGATTGCAGACGGCGATTTTTTAAGCGAGAGTTTTAAGCTGTTGTGGCGAGGTGGACCAACAGTCGTCCTCGACGTTAAAAACCATACGGTCGTCGTTAGCACATGCCCGGTGAACCTATTTGATCGATCCTTCTTTTTATCACACGGTTGCGACCCGTTTTCCTACGACGCGGTCGTTGTCAAATCACCCCATTGTGAACCGCATATGTACCAAGAACGAGCAGCGCTCTATATCGACGTCGACGCTCCCGGTTCGACCAGCGCCAACCTCAAGTCGCTCGGTCACACCCAATGTCCCCGCCCGATCTTTCCATTAGACGAAGATGTAGCATTCTGTCCGAATAAATAGGACTACTAAACAACAGGGCGGCGAGACCTTCATTTTCAACCGCTGCAGATTACATTTTTCGTAATTTGACTGACGGCATCATCCACTAAAATACTCGCGTTCCAACAAATCGACCCAACCGAAAACACCTCCCCACCGCTGGCGGTTGTGAAATGCACTATCTCTGCGCCACCACCGTCAGCGTTGATACCGCGTGCTAGCAACTTGGTTCCATCCGGTGATTGCGGTGACATCTTATCCGTCTCGTGCCCCGACGCACCACCAGGTACTCGTTGATGCAAGCTTTTCTCGCCAAACAGATCACCGTTTTGAAGTCCCGTCCCTTCGAAACACCAGTGCGAGGCATCCACCACTTCATAAGGAGCTGCGGTCATGATCCCCGGAAACGTAAAAACGACACCTAGTAAATTTGCCTCAGACTCTACGCGGCGATCCATCCGACTTTCTTGCAACTCACCATCTTCACCGAAATTGTCTTCGCTGTGACACCATTCCGTGTTCTGGTAGACTATCCGCTGGTCATCGAGGAAGTCCACTTCACAGTTCACACCATTACCGCCGAGGTAAATCAGTTTACCTCCTTCCTCAAAAACCCATTTCTTCAATCGCCAGTACATTTTCGACGACCAATACTCTGGGTGCACGCTTAAGATCAACGTCTTGTAGTCTTCCAACGGTACACGATCAAAATGAAACAGCGTCTCGCTGTAGTAGTCATATTTCAATCGCTGCTGTTCCATCCAACCAAGCAGGCGCCATTCCGCGGATGCCATATGACACCCTTGACGACCGGCGATGGGATCCGCCAACCCCTCGTCCAAATCGATATGGTTAAAAGGATCCGGACGGTCAAGGGATAGAGGGGCATAAGATTCTGTATCATAGGTGCGATGTCTGGCATCCGTATATCGCTTTAACTCGAGGCGTGAATTGATCGTCGGCGTGGGCGGGAACTTATCGGCGTGAATATAGTTACTGCGTCCGCCGAAACTGTTGTAAGCGTTCCAGTTGATATCCGATGCAAAAATTGCAACGTCATTTTGAGATATTTTTGGCGCCACAATCCAGGGGAAACTGAAGAACTTTCCCGATTTGGTTTTCGCGTGCAAATAGTACAATCCCGATCGCTCTGGGGCTACGATTGTCTGACTAAGAATTTTACTTGCGTATCCGTGCTTGTTCCACTCAACTCCGTTTTGAGTGTAATCTCCGTCGGGCGTTATTTGCATCGTCGCTCGCGGACCATGTTCGTCAAAGGTGCCGATGCGGCGAATAAACTCCTTGGTGGCTCCGTAACGCCATAGTTCGAGGGAATATTCTTCCACAGCGTGTACTCGAAATTCGGCGCACTCACCTGCGACAACAGCCCGCGGATACATATAACCTAATAAACAATCGGACAGCAAGCGAAATTGATAAGGCTCGTTCTGGGAGATATTAACAGTTACAATTTTGCTGCCATAACCATCCTTGCCGAGGACAACTTCATAGGTGCCTGGTTTAAGATCCGCATATATCGCACCCGAGATGGTTGAATGCGCCAGCACGACTTGGTCGTCGCTACGGAATTCAAGTAGCACATCTGCCAAGGCAACATATCGTTCATCACTGACGTATCCGACTAATATTGATGTATCCATGCGATGTGAGAGTCATCCCAAAAAAGTGTTTTTAGCTGATGTTTTTTCTATACTTATTTGCGTCTAAACTGTTTATAACACATAGTTACCGATTCCTAGTTTAGCATCCATCAAACTATATATAACGTTGGAGTAATTCATGGACCGCCGTCAATTCGTTCAGACTGCCACTGCCACGTCACTATTTTACACAACAGCAGGCCTGTTTGCTGAGCAACTGCAACCGTCTGCTCAAATGGGCGAGGGACCATTCTATCCCGACCGCCTTCCGTTGGACACGGACAACGACCTGTTGATTATCAATGATTCTATCACCCCGGCCGTCGGAACGATTACGCATTTACATGGCACAGTGCGTGACACGAAGGGTAATCCACTGCGAAACGCTTTCGTAGAGATCTGGCAAGTTGATAATAGCGGTTCGTATATTCATTCACAGAGTAGTAACAAAGAAACCGCGGACAAGAATTTCCAAGGCTATGGTCGCTTTATGACGAGTAGCACCGGTGAATACTATTTTCGCACGATCAAGCCCGTCGCCTATCCTGGGCGAACGCCACACATTCACATTGCGGTGAGCACCAACGGTAAACGCATCTTTACAAGCCAAATTCTCGAAAAGGGCAACCGCGCCAATGCGACAGATGGGTTATTCCGCCAAGTACCTGATCCCAAACAGCGAGAAACCTTTTTAGCGGAATACAAACCCGTGAAGAACTGTCCCCTTGGATCCCAGAATGCTGGTTTCAATGTGGTCCTCGGTCACACTGCCGAAGAGAACGAAGACGGCACGATTAAGGGTGCCATCGGCAAGCCAATCTTTCGCCGCCGACGATAGTTTTTTTGGGAATCGTCTTAATAATTGGACCGCAACTGGTGCAAACACTGCGCCGCGCCACTGCGCAATGACAACGCATCTACTCCGGCTACGACTAAAGTATAGCCTTGATCCATATAAGGCTGGACTGCCTCAGCATCGACGCCAAAATATCCTAACGGCATCTTTGAGGATTGACACACTTTGGTAACATGATCGATCGCGGCCAATACATCCGCATCATTTACTAGCCCCATTTTGCCCATGCTCGCGGCTAGGTCGTAAGGCCCCAACAATATCGCGTCCACTCCGTCCAGTTTCACAGTCTCTTCGATACACTGCACCGCGTCAATATGCTCTGCTTGGATGACACAGGCGATTTGCGCGTTGGCAGATTCGACGTACTCTGTGAACTGACCACCATACCCGTGCGCTCGCGCTAGCCCGACGCCCCGTTGCCCCGCGGGAGCGTACCTAGTCCAAGAGACAACCTGGGCCGCGTGTTCCGTCGAATTCACTTGGGGAGCGATAATACCGTGTGCCCCCAAATCCAGGACCTTTTTAATCCACACCTCATCTGCAACCGGCACACGCACAACACAAGGTACCTGGTCACCTACCGTTTGCAGGATCGCGTTAAGCTCACTGGTTTCCAGCGGTCCGTGTTCGGCGTCGACGAAGAACCAATCAAAACCGACATCCGCTAGTATCTCTGACACCGCGGGTGTCGAGAGCGTAATCATAGTGCCCAGCAGCAACTCGTGGTCGAGCAAACGTTGACGTAAATTATGCATTTTCATAGTGTTATACAGGTTTCAAACAACAGGGCTAGGGCAATTCGCGAATGCGGATATTGCGAAAGTGAATGGGTGAACCTTCGGCCTCGAGACACAAGTAACCGTGCGCCGGATTGCTGTCGGATCCACCCGATACCTCATAACCGTTCACCCACAGTCGAACTTGGCCGTTGATCGCCCGTACATAATAGTGGTTCCATTCACCGTGTCCGTTGGAATGGTTGGCTCGGGGAAAACTACGGTTCCCGTTGGGCGACAACGGCGGGAAGGGTTTCATCGTGGACTTGCCCACAGCAAAGATGTCGCCGTTCGTGGTAAACCACTCGGGGTCTTTGCCGTTCTTCTTTTTGAAGTTCGTAGCGTAGCCGTGATCTAACGCTTGTACTTCAATGCCACTTCTTGGCAGACTACCGTTTGGTAGACCCTCGAGTGCAGCTGGGTCGACCCAGACGAAGACACCGGAGTTACCCGCAGCCTTGAGATGTTTCCACTCAAGGACCATCTCCAGATTTGTATATTGTTTAGCGGTTCGCATGACACCGATGGGTACGCCGGTACCCTTTATAAGTGCGCCCTCGAATACCCACGTATCTTCAACGCCGTTGACGTCAGCGAAATCTTTTTCGCCAAGCGTCACCCAACCGGGACCAGTGCCATCAATGATCGCGTGTTTATTTTCTTCTGTTTGCCCTGTCAAAGTTACCAACGTCACTAACGTTGCAACAAATATCTTTTTAATCATCCCTTGCTTCCCCGATAAATGAATTTGAAGACCAACCACTGCTATTTTATTGTACCAAAAAACAAAATGCGGGAACGACCTCTTAAATTCCGTCGCCCTCGTCGGGCGCAGGGTCCGCGACGTCGCCTCCGAGCAACTCGCCTTCAAACTGCGCTAAGAACTGATCAATCACGATGACACCGTCACCATTTTCATCCGCGGCATGAAAAATTTCCCGCAACTGAAAATCATAATAATCATAACCCAATACGTGCATTGCACGTTGAAACTCGGACAGGGTCAAGTGTTGGTGCCGTCCAGCATCGGCTGCATTAAAGGCAGCCACTCGCCGGTCGTGTTCGACCTGGGTAGGGTTTCGCATCATTTCACGAAATTGTTGCACCGGCACGGTCTCTAACTCGTACTCATCATGTGTTGGATTGAGTATCCGAGCGCGATATTCCTCAAAAGGAGTTCTGCGACTACCGGCATGATATCGACCGTATCCAAAGAACGTCACGACTCCTAGGGCCGAGACAGCCATCGCGCCATAAGCAGCCTTATCACCCATCATGTAAAGCAAGAACACACCACCGACAATTCCCAACCACTGAGTGTATGGAAACAGCGGTGAACGATATGTTGGAGCATACCAACCGGAGCCGTCGTCTTTTTTCTCCACTGTTGCACGCAGGATGATCACGATAAGATTTTCCAGGCAGAAGATCATAATCTGAAACCCCGAAACCAGCTTGGCGATATCGGAAACAGGCAGAAACAAAATGGCACCCGCCATCACGACGCCCGTGATGACGATTGCCCAATGCGGCGTTTCGAAACGCGCGTTCACATTTTCCAACGATTCGGGCAATAAACTGTCTTGTGCCATCGCAAATCCGAAGCGGGAAGCCGCCAGCAAACCTGCCAGCGCCATTGACGCCATCGTAAGGATAGCAAGTACGGCAATTGCTAGTCCCAGCTTCTTTCCGCCGACAGCTTCGGCCAAATGGTTTATCGAATCCTTAACGGCAACGACTTTATCATCTTTAAGTTCCGTAAGAGTTTCGGCGGGCACAACTGCCATCAGAGCATAGCCGACGAGGACGTAAAGCAAAGTTGAAATAACGAGTGATATCAATATTCCACGAGGGAGATTTTTCCCGGGAGACTTCACTTCGCCAGCGATTGCTGCTACGTTCGTCACGCCAAGATATGCTACAAAAACGAAGGCGGCGGTTTCAGCAACTCCAAATAATTGTTGCTGGAGTCCCTCGCCCCTAAATGCACTGCTTCGCAGGGGCCGCATCAAATCGGCTTCGGGCAAAAGGAGAGCCGCGGCACAGAGAAACAACATTACCACGACGATGACCATGGTGATCGGTACTTGAACCGCCTTTACCTTTTTGACACCAAGAATATTGAGGCCGACAATTAACAACAAAAAACCCATGCTTACAGTCATGGCATTAAGTTCTGCGCCAAAGTAATCGGTTACCACAAAGAGATAGGCCTGAAAGCCGATCAACGCAAAAGCGGATTTCAATAAGAACGACGACCAGAGACCAAGCCCAGCTATTGTGCCAATAAAGGCACCGAATGCTTTTTCGGTATAAACGTATGATCCGCCTGAGGAGGGCATAGCGGATGCAAGTTCGGACTTCGAGAGCGCGGCGGGCAGAACGATGAGGGCCGCAAGTAGATAGGCAAGCCAGATACCTTCACCCATCATGTTCGCAGCAAACGCTGGTAGGACGAAAACGCCTGAGCCAAGCATCGAAGCGAGACTAATGACGATTACGCCAGTTAGTCCAAGTGTACGAGCGGGGGAGTGGCTTTTGACGTTGATAGCGGAACCTTTATAGCTGTATGTACATCAACACGGTGGTATTTATATCAAACGATGAAAGGAGTTGGCTACGAGCTTAGTTACATTCATTGATTGGCGTGCCTGCGAATCGAAATCGTGATTACTCGCGACATGATTTATAACATAATCCGCCCGATTCTCGCGACACCTAACCAGCCAACATCGCTTTGACCTTGGTAAACGCGCCGATTGCGAACTCTAGATCCTCGCTGCTGTGAGACGCGGAAATTTGAGTACGTATTCGTGCGGCGCCGTCTGGCACAACGGGGTAGGAGAATCCGATGACGTAGATGCCTTCTGAGAGCATGGCATCTGCAAAGCGTGTGGCAAGTGCGGCGCCGCCGAGCATGATCGGTACGATGGGGTGCTCGCCCTCAAGAATGTCAAAACCAGCAGCCACCATTCCTGCGCGAAACATCTTCGTATTAGCTTCGAGTTTATCGCGGAGAACGGTTGACTCACTCAGCATGTCAATTGCTTTGATGGAAGCGCCGACGATGGGAGGCGCGACTGAGTTGGAAAACAAGTAGGGCCGTGATCGCTGACGAAGCAGTTCAATAATTTCCCGGCGACCGCTTGTGTAACCGCCGCTGGCACCACCCAATGCTTTGCCCAGCGTTCCGGTGATGATGTCGATGCGGCCCATAACATCGTGGTATTCATGAGTGCCACGACCACGAGCGCCCATAAATCCAACGCTGTGCGAATCGTCGACCATAACCATCGCGTTATATTTATCCGCGAGCTCACAGATTGCCGGTAGGTTAGCGATGTAGCCGTCCATAGAGAACGTCCCATCAGTGGCGATCAGGCGATAACGAGCATCGGTTGCGGATCGCAGTTGTTTTTCAAGGTCTGCCATGTCGCTGTTGGCATAGCGATAGCGAGCGGCCTTACAGAGTCTGACGCCGTCGATTATGCTAGCGTGGTTTAGCTCATCGCTGATGACCGCATCTTCGGCACCGAGCAGCGTCTCGAAGAGCCCGCCGTTGGCATCGAAACAAGAGGTGTAGAGGATGGTGTCTTCAGTTTCGAGAAACTTAGTGATCTTGGATTCAAGTTCAGTGTGGATTGATTGTGTACCGCAGATAAAGCGGACACTCGAAAGCCCGTAGCCCCAGGTATCGAGGGCCTCATGCGCGGCTTGGATAACCTCCGGGTGTTGGGCGAGGCCGAGGTAGTTGTTGGCGCACATGTTGAGGACGGGTGGTTGTTCGCCGACTCGGATAGAGGCGCCCTGGGGGGTGCTGATCACCCGTTCCGCTTTGTAGGTGCCGGCCTCACGAATTTCGTTGATGGTGGCTGTTATATCCTGCCGTATTTGATCATCCATCTGTTTACTATCTTCTTCTTGGTTAAAGCCAGTCGAGTATAATTTTCCCACTTTGTCCTGAGTTCATGATGTCAAAGGCTTGTTGGAATTCATCGACGGGAAAACGGTGGGTTAGGACATCGGAGATATCAAGTCCACCTTCGAGCATCACGGTCATTTTGTACCAGGTTTCATACATCTCGCGACCGTAAATCCCTTTAATGGTGAGCATATTGAAGACTACGGTATTCCAGTCGATCGCGATTTCCTCGGAAGGGATTCCGAGCATTGCGATTTTGCCGCCGTGGCACATATTTGCCAGTAGACTACGGAAGGCATCCGGATTGCCAGACATTTCCAATCCGACATCAAAACCTTCTCGAATGTGTAATTCGCACTGGATGTCTTCGATTTTCTCTTCGAGCACGTTAACGCAGCGAGTGGCGCCCATGGTTTTGGCAAGGTCGAGGCGATAGCTGTTAACGTCGGTTATGACGATGCTACGAGCTCCGGCGTATTGACAGATGGCGACGGCCATCATGCCAATGGGCCCGGCGCCAGTAATGAGAACGTCTTCACCGAGGACCGGGAAAGAGAGTGCGGTGTGAACGGCGTTGCCAAAGGGATCGAACAGCGCCGCCATATCGCGGTTAATGTCGGCGGAATGTTTCCAGACGTTGGTCATTGGCAGCGCAATGTATTCCGCAAAAGCACCGGGTCGGTTGACGCCAATACCTTTTGTATCGGCACAGAGGTGGCGGCGCCCGGCGAAACAGTTGCGACAGCGTCCGCAGACCACGTGTCCTTCTCCGGACACGATGTCCCCGGCGTTGAAATCAGATACATTCGAACCCGTTTCTACGATTTCGCCTACGAACTCATGGCCCACGACCATCGGGACAGGAATCGTCTTCTGAGCCCAGTCGTCCCAATTGTAGATGTGTAGGTCCGTCCCACAAATGCCTGTGCGATCTACCTTGATGAGCACGTCATTGATGCCAATTTCAGGCAACGGGACATCTTCGAGCCACAAACCTGGCGTGGCTTCTCGTTTTACTAGAGCTTTCATAGGGTATCATCACCAGGTATTTTTGACGTATGATTTACGTGTGTGAATGATAATAAAATTCACATGAAATACAACCACGTGTTAACCGATCGTTTTCTGCCAGCACGTTTACAGGAACAGTCGCAGGAGGCTCGTCGCCTCTAAAGATTCCGCGACTACGCAAAATAACCATCCCCTCTATTCTAGGAACACCCCCTCATGATCAAATGCGGCGTAATTGGCATGGGGCGTTTTGGGAATCTACACGCACGAACGTTGGCGGCACTCGACGGGGTGGAATTAGTGGCGATCGTAGCGCGCCGCCAAGCGTCGCTTGATGAAGCGTACGTCGATCTTCCCACGGTAAAGGGCTATCTAGATCTCGATTTAGCCATTTCAGATTCGAACGCTGATGCGTGGATAGTAGCTTGTACGACAAAACAACATGTCTCGGTGGTTAGCCAGTTACTGCGGGCCGGCAAGAAGGTATTGTTAGAGAAACCGATCTCGGAGGACATGCACGAGGCGGAAAGTTTACGGGAATGGGTAGGCGAAGATTCAAGCAATTTGATGCTTGGGCATATATTATTGTTTAACAGCGAGTTTCGGCAATTACGAGCGGAAGTTAAGCAACGAGGAGAATTGTATCACATTGATGCGGTGCGACATCGGCCCGCAACTATATTAGAGAGTTTTCGGGGTGAGAATCCATTGTATGCCGCGATGGTGCATGATTTGTATTGTGCTCAGGCTTTATTAGGCGGGGCGGAACCGGAGGAGTTTAGCTGCCAATATCACAGGACGGGTGGGGAAATTGATTTAGCTAATGCAACGTTGACTTGGGGCAACGGGGTGGTTGGTAGGTTTGCAGCGAGTTTTATGACGCCGGAGGGAATGCCACCGCGAGGTGTTGATCGAATGGAAGTGTTTGGCGCGGGTTGGAGTGCAAAACTGGAACCAAATCCACGTCCTTTGACGTTGTGGAGTGATCGCGCGGAGTGGCCTCTGGCATTAGAGATATTGATGGATGAGGATGGTGTGGCGGGGATGATGGCTGAGGAGCAACGTTGTTTTCTGGGCGTGGTCCGCGGCGAGCGAGCGGTACCTCTGGGCGCACGATACGAAGACGCCCTGCAAGTTCAGCGTTGGATGGATCGACTTGACTCCGCCGCCGGCGACAATTCTTGATTACGTATTGTTTAGTTTAGCCGTTAGGGGTGGTCTTCCAAAAACGGTGACCCGACATTATTATTAACACATTGGCGGAGTAGCTCAGCTGGTTAGAGCACCGGAATCATAATCCGGGTGTCGGGGGTTCGAGTCCCTCCTCCGCTACTTTTGCACCCGCAGAAGAGAGAGCCTCCACGAGATTGGGGGCTTCTTTACTGGACTGCATGAGACGCTGCAAACCCTGCAAAACAAGGGTATTACGAGCAAGCTCTTCCACGCAGGTCGTCTCCAAAATGGACTGCAAGAGTTTATCGGAGACGGGATCGGATGGGGGCAGTATTGTCGATTTGGGGGCAGTATTGGGGGCAGTATTTGCAAACATCCCCTGCATCGCTTTGCGGGTGATGTGTTGGGCGTGGTCAAATGCCGTTGGTGCAAGCCCAGGTAAATTCTTCTTGAGTGACTCATAGACCATCGAAAAGAAAACTGATGTGTTCTCCAAGCCTTCTACGCTACTCTCGCTCCACTCCTGCAACGCTCCTTTGTAATCTTCGTTAATCACCTGAAGATAATTGCTATCTTGGATCGCTTCGGTGTGTCCGATCCACACGGAGCAATCGTGCTTGTCTAATTTGAACACCTTCACCACGTCGGTGACCCAACTGCTTCGTGCGTTGCTAAACGGCTTGGGGATGCGCTCACCGCCCGTGTGTACCTCGTAGCGTCCCATGTACTGCTCGCCTAGGCTGAAGTCGCAACGCTTCTTACCGGCTCGCACAGCGTCCTCTTTGTCACCCTTGAATAGATAGCCTTTAGGATTCGGCTCTGCGTCACACAGCAGCTTGAATATGATCCAAACACCATCGTGGAACATTGGGCATTTACGGCCACCTGTTTTATGCGAATCAATTATCACCTCTGCTCGACCAACATCGCCATCGGCAAAATCTACGTCGCAATTACGAATCCACAGTGTGTCAGCGGCAGCTCGCAGTCCCATCAACCGGGCAAGTACAATTCGAGCAAGACTTTTCAGGTCATACTGGCAGTTAAACAAATCCTGAGTTTCATCAAGCGTGATGTAATGGATACGGGTTTGGTCGGGTTTTTTATTAGTCTTCACGCCATAAGCGAACACATCAGTTTCAATGAGTCCTTCCGACACAGCCCACCGAAATAGTTCTTTGACCTGATCTACCTGCTTGGACACATACGAGTCACGCAGCTTCACTGATGGATCACTCAAGTATCCCTGAAGTTTAATCTGACGGGGGTAGTTCCTCGCCTCCATGGCAGTAATCTCACGAACATCCTTGTCCGCACCAAAGTGTGCAATTAGCCGATCAGTGGACTGGCGGAATTTTATCATCGTGGCTTTGGTAACAACTGATTCCTTCATCGCAAGGAACTCTTCACAAACCGTTTCCAACCTGAAGGCAGAGCTTGAGCGTTGTGCCGCTCGTTCACGAGTCAGCCCATGTTTCTCCAGGTCTTTATGTAGCTTGCTGTGAATATCAGCTAGCCACGCTTGTTGCTTTCGGTCAAAGGTTCTATCTGTCTCAACTGTACCCACCAATGATAAAATCATGTCATGGTGTGATCTCGCAACCTTTTTGCTCACCGATCTAGTTGACCCAAGAACAACCCGCTGAGTAATTTTTTTGGCACCAACAGATTCTTTCCAGCGAACGTGCCATGAATACTTACCACTTCCTTTATTATTCTCGTATTTTTTGAGTGCCACTGTTAGTTGTCCTTCCGTGATTTAATGTAAGCGTTGATATCGTCAATATCAAAACGTGTTGACCGCAGACCTAGCCTGACGACCTTAATGTCACCTGCTGCGACATACTTCCATAACGTGGATTTTCCAATGCCAAGATATTCGGCGGTCTGTTTATCTGTTAGTAACTTCTGCATTCCATTGTCTCCTGTAATAGGGCCTGAGCTTTTCCAACGCTAGACCAGTTAAATTTGTTTCCTATGTTGGAGGTATCCTCTCGCCGTATCTGTCTTAATCCCAGTTTGTCAGCCCGGACTGGAATATCTGTTTTCACGTTTTTATAGACACTCACGTTCACCCTCCCGCTCTACCGTGACGATGTGGACCCGGGCACAACGTCCTCTCTTGCGTTCGCAGGTTATTAACTCGGCTTTTTCAAGGTCATGGAGCGCACGGTACACGGATTTGGGCGACAGCCCAAACTCTTTCTTCACCCGCTTAGGGCGAACTTTCAGTGCTGTGCGCTTTTTTTCCATACCTGAAATGTGCCATAAAAACAAACCCAGCGCCATTGCGCGTTTTGGCAACGGCCAACACCTTCTAAGCCATTCGCATGGAACAGGTCCTCTGATAAAGCTGCCCTGTTGACGCTTCCTCGCAGTGGGTTTCTTTTTTATCTCAGGTGTAACCACGTCAGTCATCCTAAATTCATTGATCGTTATCATTTGTTGGACTCCTTTCTAATATGTCCGTTACCAAGTCCCATATTTCCTTAGCCTTACCGGTCTCAGGCAAGAACCTCTCGCCGGGCATATAGATGTCTACGTCAGTGGAAACAGGAAATCCGTCTAGAACAATTCTTGAGGCTCTCGTCATAATTTCACGCGCCGCTCGTACTTTAGCGTCCAGAGAATCTATATCGAATTCAAACAAGATTGCATCATGTACCGTGCACAACATTTCAAAACCCGCCTCTCGTAGCATCACACACGCCATACGGAGGATCTCAGCCCCATTACTCTGGCAGGGGAAATTCTTGAGTGTCGAGTCCCGCATGTCCGGAGAGACCTGCAGTTCCCAGCCAAACGCCGATTTTATAACGCCGTAATATCTTGCGCTAATGGGCGCATTATTGGCCCAACTCCAATAGACAGGGTAAGTCTTTCGATGGTGTTTAAGAAGTTCACGCGCCGCCACGATGGTCACCCCCGCCGTTCTTGATAAGGTGTTTGCCCCCATCCCATACTGCACACCTAAAACAACCTGTTTAAAGACCTCCCTCTCCTCTCCATGCGTTTCTTTTGTAGAACCAATTGGGATTAGCCCAGCGTCTATACCAAACTGTAAGTAGGGATCTCCAGATAAGTAACTGCGCTTCAGGGCATCGTCCCCTGAGAGTGCAGCCGCCACGGCGATTTCCTGTTGGCTGTAATCTATATAAGCCAATGCTTTACCCGGCGGCGCGACAATTACGCCCCTCATCCATCGAGGTAGCCCGAAGGGAAATTTGGTAGATGATGGAGCGTTACGGCCGGTCTTGGTAAC
Organism: Planctomycetaceae bacterium; assembly: GCA_018660825.1. Taxonomy (GTDB): domain Bacteria; phylum Planctomycetota; class Planctomycetia; order Pirellulales; family Pirellulaceae; genus UBA721. The sequence goes on from JABJJO010000019.1 coordinate 69,840, forward strand.
GAACGGTCGGAGGGAGCTTCTACACCGAGCGTCACCCCCAACCGGCAACGCAAACCTTCGCAGCTTCCCTAGGATCACGTGGAGTTCCCCAATATCAGCGATCACTTCATGTAATCCCTTTCTATCCAAGAACGTTGCGCTATCGGTCGCTAGTCTCCCCTTTGGTGTCCTAGGCCAAGGGATACGGTTCCTAACGAGCCAATCAGAAAATCTTCCCATTCGGAAGTGGCCATTTTCGAACATTTGTTGACTGTCAAACCTCGATATAAGTTCTTTCTTGATTAGGTCTAAGTTTTCAATCAGCAAGTTATATGTAACTGCATCCGTGGGGATTCCACGTGTTTGCATTTCGGCCAAGGTAATCACATACTGACTTCTAAATATATCTAGAGGTAAATCTAAGTAGGGTAATAATTTTTCATGTAACGCCTCTAGGTCCTCTACATCTTGTTGGCAGTAGTCCATTAGCTCACGCTTTTCCAAGTCAGTGAATGAACCACCTCGGATAGCCATTTCCCTCATTTGGGTTTTGTGCCCTTTGCAGCACCCTTGTACACAAAAAGTCGCTAGCGCATCCAATTGGCCTGTTTTGTTGAGTTGCACTAGCCCGTTGGTAAGGCGCCTAAATACAACCCACAGGTCCAGCACATCGCATTTCACATCCCACCCTAGAGCCTGAAAGCTCTGCCACTCGGCAGCAGCCGAGTAGCAGACAATCAGATTACGCTCGTCGCCCAAGAAGGCCGGCATGGCCACGCCATAGTCCGTCCATAACTGACGACATAGCCCCCCTTCCGTTTTATATACCAAACAATGGACCTCAGGTATTTCACCATCGGGTTGGCGGAATTCGGCGTCCACGAAATAGACACCTAAGTATTCATTCATTGACGATTTCATCCTATTTCACTCCTCTCAGGTGCTTAACAACCGGATCATCCATACTGCGGATACTACAGTCCTTGAACGCTTGTTCATAAATGCTTTCGGGAGTCCATTCGCCCCAACCCGGATCCCTATCTTCAAGCGCTTGCGCTGGGAAACTGATGTACTGGCTAATCTCTTGGTTGGAACCCATCCGTATCCATTTTTTTGTAGCTGTTTCAGCGAGGCGCATCGCTGACTGGTTCCAAGTGTCGAGTTGGCCATCGCTTTTCGGTATTCGTATTGGCCACGCACTCACTTCACCCTCGAAGTAGATGTAGGGTACGATCACCTTCACGGCCATTAGACTGGGGGCAATTTCGTTTAGAGGTTGAGAGAGGTTACTAGCGACGATAAATGTCTCTCTACCCTCAAACGCGCAATCCAGCGTTAGGATCCAGAATTTTTCCCACTTATCTGGGTCTGGCCACGATCTAAAAAACATGGATTTTGAAGGTTTCACGACTCTGACGATCGTTATTTGGCCGGTGGTGTCAAAACCCGCCCCGAAATTCTGAGGTATTCTAAGCGAGGACAGTAGATTTTCGCGATCTGTGCCCCCATCGTTATTCAGACACCCTTTGTCTGGCGAATCTTCTTTCGGATTAGCATCTTTATCAACGATATAATTTGTGTCTGGGTTATCTATACTCATGTTTAGCCCTCCTGTGGCTTGTTGATTGCGTCGCGAACATCCTCTGCGTACCAACGCAGTTGCCCTCCGACCTTAATTGGATGAGGTAATTCACCTCGTGTTAATAACCTGCGCAGCGTGCGCGGGCTTATAGAAAGCGCCTCAGCAAATTCGCGAGACGAATAAAGCTTGTCCATATCGAACATGGATAGGCCTCCATTAAAAAACAAGTGTCACGGCCGGACGATTCCGGCCTTCACTGGTCTTTCTAACAGAAGCGATATGTAACAAAGGTGGGGGATTTGGTGGGGGACTCCTAACTTTTCCAGGAGTTTCTAATTACAGTATACGAGTGCCACCACGGCCAACCTTTCCCGGGCGCACAATCACGTCGCTCCAAGGCTCTGTATTTACTAGCTCACGAAGGTCCTTATGACCCCCTTGTGCTTTGATAGCTTTGTCCAAATCGCTTATTACGACACCCTCAGGAAACCGCTGCAACAATGCTTCTACAATCAAGAACTTTCGTGTCGATAACGGCTTGGCTAGTAATGCGCCATTCACGATCGGGCAGTCTTCTTTGCCAAACAACTGGACCTTATTTGAGTACCCAGTAAGTTTCGCCATATCCCCAAATGCTAAACTCTGTGTAAGAGGTGGTGACGGATTAATTGCAATGAGTTGTGCGACCCATCCGTTTGTTACAGGGTGGTCTAGTTTCTGTAAACTGCGGGTGTCTAAAATGGTCGCAATTTCCGGATGCCCTTTAACGGGTTTGATGATGTTTATCTGAACGGCCGTAATTCTTTGGGTCACATATTTGCTCGGATCGATGATATCAACAGATCCATCTAACGACTCTCCGCCAGGACGCGTTGCACTTTCCTTAATCACAGCAGCCGTTTTAATTACCTGTTGACGGCGTTGTTCCATGATCGCGCTGACCTGTTTCTGTAACGCCGGCGTGTCGTAAAATGGGTTCCAGTCGATTACCCTAACTCTCTTGGTGACTAACCTCTTTACAGCAAACATTTCACGGATTACGGTTTGCGCTGTAGCCTCTTTATAGCCATAATTTCTCCCAGACCCCGAAGCAAAGCTTATTATGCTCCCGGCCTCAAAAAATACTACATTCTGTCTCGCGCAATAATAGCGACAGGCCTCAGAATCTAACCCTTTACTCATTTCCGCATGTATAAGGGCGGCACATCTACTGTAAAAAATGGCTGGCGTGTCACGGTTTTGAGCGGGGTAATTCTTCCAAAATTCGGTCATGGGATTTCTCCTTTTAACAATCCGTTGAGACAGCTATGGCTTTATTTATAGCCCAGCCCTGGGACACCCCCTTGTCTATTTCTAGTCTTATTAAATATATATCTATATTGGTAGTCGTAGTGGTGGCGGTACGTCAGTGTTTGTCTACTACGCTTAGTGTCCCTTCTTCGATCCGACAGGAGATAATTAACAACAGTGTCATAGGGTAAGTGCTTAACCACGCTCGCAGCGAAGGAAACCGCATTGGGTTGGAACACGATCAAGGGACGACAGTACTACTACCACTCGGTGGCTACTCCTCCGGTGTCCAAACAACGTATTACGGCAATGGTGTCTCGCTCACCCCGACCCTGTTAGCACAGACAACGGGTCCCTGTTTTTCATAACGGTGTAAGACGGACCTTAACGGAGTTGGTGAAGAAAACTTCTCTTGCGCCAGCGGTGACTACTTGTCATAATGGAACAAATGGTGCTTTAGAAATCTGTAACACAACGAGTCCAAATCATGGGGTGGAATCCGCGTCAAGGTAAAGCGTACTTTTACACCAGCTACCGAGA
>JABJJO010000205.1 GCA_018660825.1 Planctomycetaceae bacterium
CGGTCACCTTCTCGTTCGCGGTCACCTTCTCGTTCGCGGTCACCTTCTCGTTCGCGGTCACCTTCTCGTTCGCGGTCACCTTCTCGTTCGCGGTCACCTTCTCGTTCGCGGTCACCTTCTCGTTTAAGCACAGCCATCTTCTTTTTGATTTGTTGTTCAACTTCGAACGCCGCATCAGCTTTTCCCGCTTCACGAAGTTCGTTGTATTTCTTTCGCAACTGATAGATTTCGCGAATCATTTGTTCGCGTGAACTAACCTCGCGCTGATCAGTCCGTTCGGTTCCTGCCTCTCGTTCATCCGACTGCTGAGAAACCGATTCTCGCGTTGGCCGTGGCGGTGAGAATGGGTTTTCATCCGCCACCGAATATCCCACTATTGCCAAGGCAGCCATGCCAACAAATAGACTGCTTGCAATCACGATCACTGAACGCGTTTTCATCTCGATACTCCTCAATAATTTAAAACGACCGGAGGAACAACTACGTTCCCACGCCATATGTAATAATACCAAAAGTATTCGCTGGATATCGCAAATACTATGCTAGCCACCAAAAAACCGGGATTCAATCCCACCACCAAACTGATTTAGGTAACGACAAGCTTGCATTGCCTTTGTGTTCGGCTTCTAAAATACCGTAAGAATCGTAGACAATATTATCTTCCGCGACCACCATTCGGGGGTCTAGCAGAACCCCCCCACTCACACCGGCTAAAACTGTCTTTCCACCAACAACACGATGGCTGATAACTGATTCGACTGCCGTTGGCGGTACCGCTTGGGCAACGCGATATCCATTTTCATCTAAAAAGTAATCCAGATTCCAATGAACGCGAGTATGCAAGTCTTCAGATTTTATCAACATCGTAATCAGGGCTAAATCAAATACGTTACGCAGTTCGCCATACACGGGATACTGCTGCGAGAGTTGTTCAAAGTTCTTGGTGAATTCGATTGCGAATTGTTGTGTCAGCGGATCAGATTTGCCTGTGCCAACGCGATTACCAAGCTTCCCAATCAATTCATTTTCACTCAACACTTTTACTCCAGATCCAATAATTTCAAACGCTTGACCATCCTTCGTCGCATGCAAAGAATTGTAGTTTGTCGTAAACCACCATCGCAACATACTTAACGCCTGTGGAGTTCCCGTCTTCTCAGCAGCTTGTTTGAGATTATCCATATAACTATTCATACCGGGAACACCTGGCACCAACCCCATTCCGATAAGCTTCATATGATAGTCGGCTTCAACCAAAGTTTTAGCCAGATGAGTTTGAGTGTCGACGCCAAACACTTGAACATCCTGACGTCCCATACTATCTCGCAGGCCACTAAGCCATTGTTCCGTTCTTCCCGTTACAATTTGTTTCCCAGCGGCATTCTTAAGATATTGCTGAGTTTTAAGCAGATTGTTAGCTCGAGGCGTAATCGAACATCCCAATGTCGGATCATTTGAGAACGCATTTCGCAGTAACTCGACCAAGTGATCCAGCTTTACAGTCGGACGGCGAGTACGTTGGTGAACAATACGCCCATTAGCATCCGCATTCCATTGCCCCGCAGGGCCGGCAATAACGATATCTCTCGATTCTGGATAAACTAAAACGTATTGGATTTTATAGATTCCCGCCAAGTTTTTCATAGCGGCTTCCGCATCACGACCTTGCATTCGCAGCAATTCCAATTCACGCTGCAATCGTACTAAAGAGACTTTGCGCAATGAAGACTCTTCACGGACGTCCTGCCCATGTTCGCTGAACATTCCATCAAACTGATCACGACGAATAACTTTTAGCTCGGCTGAGTTGTTTACATCGAGTCGCACCATCAAACCGTCGCGATCAATATAGATACCACCGGGGAATGGTTGAATCGTCCCCGATCCGCCCGCATCGTCCCAAGACAGGGGTTCAATCGTAGACTTAATTAAATTGATTAATGTGTCAAAATCTGCTTGGGCCGCGCCGCCCTGAGCTGCCTGTTCCGCTTGCCCTGACGATCCCGAACTGTTGTTGAGTTGTTGGCCGGCAAAGCTCGTCATCGATCCTAATGAACCCAGTGCCCCGTGCCGATTGCCATTTTGGGCTTGGCGACGCGCGACTGCGCCTAAGAACTGATTCCGCTTGCCTACGATCACTTGGCCTTCTGCTAGCCGCTGAGCTTGTGCAAATTCACCCGCATCCAAAAGCCTATTGAGCTGCTGCTCGTTCACCGATACTTCTTGAGCCTGACATGTCACGCTTAGCAATAGCACGCACTGAAGGATCGCCATGATATCAATACATTTTCGCATTAAATCCCCTAATTTGTACTTACGCCACCGACGCGACTGACAATCGAGTGTTTAATTGGTTCCCCTTAGATTATACGTCATCATTTCGCAGATACCAAACACCCTTTTTACTATCTCACATGTTGTTTACGGTCTTCAGAGCAGACGATAAAATTAATTACCACCGTAGAATGAGATTACTAAAGCGTATTGAGTGGACAAAAAAACCTAGCCATACACATGCATTCTAGACAATACGAATTTACTAACACTTTTTTGAACGCCTTTAATTACAAACGACGGAGCTCCGATGGACGTATCACTACCGTATGGCACGCAGAGCAAGTGTGGATTTGTTATCCAAGCAGCACAATCAGTCAACTTACCACCTCAGCTTACTATTAAAGATACGGCAACCGCGGCCCCATTGGTTGAAGTTGCAAATAATGGTCTCAACAACCCCACAGAATTCCCAGCCCTGAGTGACACTATTTTCCCAGGTGACACGCTGGCCATTGCCGTCGAACCAGACCTGCCAAAATGTGGTGAGTTATTACATGCGTTGCTATCCTACCTTCGCACAAACACAGTCCTATCGGCCAATGACATTACTATTGTTTATGGTGGCAATACAAATCAGTTTAAAAGCCTTACACTACCTAAAAAACTTGCGGACATCTTTGACACCGACTTGAAGTTTGAAGTACACCTGCCCGAGGAATCCGAAAAACAGGCATTTCTCGCAACGGCAGAAAATGGCGAGCCTATTCGATTTAACAAGTCACTAGTCGATGCGGACATTGTCATTCCCCTGTCGGTTCAACTCCCCAACACGCTATCAGACCATATTGGGTTTTATCATTGCTTATACCCCACATTTGCTGACCGCGCAGCACAATCTCAAGCCAGCAAAGATACGACTGGAAACGAAACACAACCATCGCAAGATGCAATCACCGCCGCGGAAATGCTGGGAGTTCAATTCATCATCAAAGTAACGCCAGGGGTCGGCGATGAAATTGCCAACTTCGCAGCTGGTGATATCAAAACTTTGGCGTCTCAACTTGACTCCGGTAAACAACGATATCCTGAATGGGACGCCGCAGAACTGACAGTTGGCACGATCAGTGGCCACACCAGTTGCAATTCATGGGAAACGATAGCCCGAGCTCTTAACACGCTAGCCGATGTGACACTTGAATCCGGCACGATCGTCCTCTGCACAGAAATGGCTGAACAAATGCCCTCGATCCTAAACGCCTTGCGTGCTCCCGACGCACTGGAAGACATTGAATATCATTTAGAGCAACAATCGAGCCCGCATCTACAAATCGCACGCGCGCTGTTCCAACTGCGCGATCTGTTTCACATCTGTTTGCTTAGCAATCATGATCCTGCCGAAGTCGAAAGTTTGGGAATCGCCCCGATTGAAGACGTCGCACAAATCCAAAAACTCGTGGATGCCAGTTCCAGTGTCAACTGTGTCATCGATGCCCACCGTATCACATTTCGCTAATCACAGTTTTTCACAAAAACACGTTTTTAGGAATCCTTTCATGCCATCTACCACCCTACCTGAACACGGATTTTGCCGCATGCCACGGCAAACTATCATTAAGATTTGTGGTACCGATCGCGTCACGTTTTTGCATAACTTCTGTACGAACGATATTAAACAACTCACCAATGAAGATTCGTGTGAGTTATTTATCACAACAGTCCAAGGCCGTTGCCTCGGATATGCAACGGTTACCGCACTCGAGGATTCATTGGTGCTCGCCACCGCGCCGGGCCAGAGCGAGACGATCATCGAACATTTGTCCAAATACATTATCACTGAGGATGTGAGTTTTGTTGATTTCAGTGAATACAATGCCTTTCTAATAACCTCCGCGGGCGACACTTCGTTTAAAATCGGCAAACAAGACAATGGTAATATCATTCTTGCCTGTCATTGGATGAAGGCTAACGCGGTTTGGGTATTTAGTGCCGATGATCAACCGGCGGAGATTCAGGGGCGTGAATCGTTTTCACCCGACCAAGCGAATGCACGGCGAATTGAAAACCGAATCCCTGTTTATGGGCTGGACGTTTGCATCGACAACTTACCCCATGAAATCCAGCGCACCGCCCAAGCTATCAACTTCAACAAAGGATGCTACCTGGGACAGGAACCAATCGCCCGAATCGATGCGCTGGGCCACGTAAATTGGATGTTAGTTTTGATTCAATTTTCAACCGAAGTATCTATCGCGCCCCATGCGAACCTTACTGCGAATGACAAAGTCGTCGCCAAAATCGGTTCTGTCCAAACTGTCCACAACACCAGCGAACGATATGCTTTGGCACTAGTCCGACGCGAGCTCGCCGTTGCCTCGACCGACATCCAAACCGACCAAGGCGACATCAAGGTGATGTGAAATGTGGAAATTCTGTATCCCTCCAACAAAAAACGATTTACCGATCATTGCCTATTAGTGTCGGAACACGATTTACCTAAATCTCACATTTGAGATCTTTCGCGTAATTATTGGTCCAAGTTTACCCACTGCAGCGCAGACAAATGGTCCCCCGCCTAACCAGACACACCTGGCACTCGGGCCACCTGTAGATTCAGCAGATGATCGTGACACCAACTGCAAAACCGCGTCGTCAACATTTTGGCCGTCGTCTGTTGATCAGCGGCCACAAACCCAATCACGTCGGCCTCGCCCGCTTCGATCGCTCCCACTAACTGGAACATATCTCGCCCCACTTGCCCGATGAATTCTTGCGTCTTTTCATCGTCCCATGAGGTACTGAGCAATTGTAATTTGCCGTCTTGCCGGGTGCGGCGCATACTTACCAATTGGCGATCCACTGCCTTGAGTAAACATCCGTGATGGTAAGCACGCCGCAAGGCTTGAGTTGCATTAAACTGATAAACTGGGTCGACGCCAAAATATACCGCTAGCGACCCACACTCTCGGAAACCAAATACAATACGATCACCGTCTGCAAGACCTGAAACCTCTAATTCTACACGATTCACCAAAGCAGTCGCTTCACGTAAAATATCTTCTCGATCAACTTCTTGCTTGGCCAAGTGCTTACTCCTGCCGTTCAGTTCGTTTACGATTCACATTCCAGTTGCTGTTCCGTTAATATAAGCATAGTAGCAGCGGCCTTCATGTATCAACCCGTCAACTGTTCACGCAAAAAACTAGGACCAGAAATCTCCAAAATGACATCACCAGAAACTCAGCTATTATCAACCGCACGATTCGACGTTGTTGAAGTCCCCGCCATCGTCGGTGAACCCAATGGCAAAATGCGTCAGATTGTACGCCACCCGGGCGCCGTCACCATCATTCCCGTAGTCGACAAGGATCACGTCTGTTTGATCAAGAATTACCGAGTATCCGTTGACAAAGTGTTGATTGAATTACCCGCAGGGACACGAGAACCCGCTGAAGAAGCAAGCATCACTGCCGAACGTGAATTGATCGAAGAAACCGGATACCGCTGCGATAAACTAGAGTTGCTACATCGTTTCTTACTTTCCCCTGGCATTCTTGATGAACAAATGTATCTTTATGTCGCAACAGGTCTCACCGCCGGACCCCCTGCTCGTGAAGAGGGTGAGGAAATTGACAATTTAGTCGTCACTTGGCAACAAGCAATCAATTGGGTCTTTAACGGTGAAATAGAGGACGCCAAAACCATTTCTGGATTACTGATGTTCGACCACCTGCGAAAAAACCGCTGATGCGGCGTACATGTGTAATTCTTATCATAGAAGTAATCTCGCAGACTATTATCCTTTCCCTTATTCTCACCTAACATGCCTCGTTATCCCGACATTCCAGAAATCGAACTACCGCTGCTGATTACGGGAGTGGCAGGCGTTTCCGGATACAATGCGTTCAAGTATTACTACGAAAAATACCCCGGCCAAGTCATTGGAACGCGGCGTAAAGAGTATTGGCCACTTTCTGGTGACGGCTTGGTCGGTTGTGATGTCACCAACCAAGAGTCCATCACTGCGTTATGTCAGCAACATTCCTTTCGATCTGTCATCAATTGTCTAGGAACGTGCAAGCTAAAATCCTGTGAACTTGACCCAGTCATGGCTCATCGCGTTAATGTGCAAGGCATCAACAACCTCGTCAACGCACTTCAACAAAGTGGTTCTAGCGATGCTACGATGATTCACCTTTCGGTCGATTTAGTATTTTCCGGAAAAACTGCGGGCAAACAATATATCGAATCGGACACGCCCGACCCTGTCACCGTCTACGGTAAGACGATGGTCGAAGCGGAACATATCATTTTGGATCGCATGCCTCACGCAACCATTCTGCGCATATCATTACCGATGGGCTCTAGCTTCAGCGGTCATGCCGGAGCGATTGATTGGATTCAATCGCGGTTCAAAAACAATAAACCAGCCACATTGTATTTTGACGAAATTCGCAGGCCCCAATACACCGACTGTCTCAACAAACTCACACACTGGCTGCTGACCCATCCGCTTTCTGGCATATTTCATGCTGGCGGTGTACGTCAACTTAGCCTGTTCGAAATCGCACAAATTGTTAATCTAATCGGCGGTTATAACCCATCTTGTCTAATTGGGTGCCCCCGCATCGATGCCGGCCCTATGCCACCTCGAGCAGGAGATGTCAGCTTAGATAGCTCTCGACTGCAAACAGTATTGGGATTCGCCCCGTTTGATCCATGGCCGCTCCAAGACATTTACGTACCAACCGGCCGATCGTGGCACTTGGATCCAACAAATGCTCTAGACGATACAGTCATCACAGGTTCACCGGAACTTCTCGATTCTACGCTCTATAACAACCCTGCTCGCTAAAAACCTCGTGAATTTCACGGCGGAAACATTTCCGAACAGCACATTTTCAACCTATAATTAAATATTACCAAAATACGATTAATCTACACTTATGATGGTTTATCACGACGGCGTTAGATTCACACAAACAGGCTCTCAAAAATAGATTAGGCAAATGGGAATACGATTTATTTGTCCAAATTGTGACAAGAAACTCAATGTCAAAACGCACCTAGCGGGAAAGCGTGGAATCTGCCCGGATTGTAACACGCGCATTCGAATTCCGATTGATCTGTCGGCAGTCTCCTCGAATGGTGAACAAGCCGCAACGACGTCCTATCAAGTTGCACAACAAGCGGAAGACAAACCACGGGTTCCTCTCTCAATAGAACGATGTCTCAATGAAAAACCAGATTTGAATTGGTATATTCGCCCAGCCGGCGGAGATGAATATGGACCCGCCGATAATGTTCTACTTCGCGTGTGGGTCAACGAACAACGTATTGGAGCCGACACCGAACTCCGCCGTGACGATTGGCTACAGTGGAAATCAGCCAGCGCAATCTTCATCGACTTCTCTGGAAAACCAACTTCTGACGTTTCCTCTAATTCCACAAGCGAGACAACCGGTACCGCGTTTACAAATGGACAAACGCCAACAACATATGAGGAAGATGTTGACCTAGGTGATGAAGAGTTCTTAGCGGCGTTAGAGTATCAAGCGAATGACACCAACGGAGATTTCGCCTTTGCAAATCTAGAAATCGATCAATCAACCATGGCTCAACGCAATTTACAATCACCAGATTCTTCTAAAAACAAGCGGACTACCGGTATCGCCCTAGGTATACTATCGGTCATCATACTTGTATCACTTATCGTTATTTTCAGTTTGACATAACCCTGATCCATGATCACTACAACAAAGCCACTTAATCACTGGGGACATGTCCCCTTTATCTTTCCAGAGGATTTAATTCGATGCGTCAACTCTCTCACATAGCACTTTTTGCCACAATCATCATAACTTCGACTGCATTTGTATCAGCAGCAGATAAGACTAAAACAGTCACAGCCAAAGACATTAAGCTGACTGTTCCAACGAGCTGGAAACAAGGAGAACTTTCCAATAACCTGCGAACTGCACAATTTGAAGTGCCTGCTGCCGAAGGGGACAAGGATGCTGCCGAACTCGTTGTCTATTTTTTTGGCGGAGCGGGTGGCGGAGTCAATGCAAATTTGCAGCGTTGGGCTGGGCAATTCCAAGGCGCTGGCAAAAAACAAAAGACCTCTGAAGGGAAATCAACTCAGGGAAAATACTATCTGATTGATATTACCGGTGTCTATAACAAGCCTATTGGCCCACCAATTCAACGCAAAACCAATCCGACCGCCGGCTACCAAATGCTTGGTGTTGTTTTAGTCGTGAAAGACAAAGGCAATTACTTCCTAAAACTAACCGGACCACAGAAAACTGTTTCTCATTGGGCCAGCACGCTACGAACATCTTTCGGAGCTGATATCAAAGCTGAAAAGGAAGCAGAACTCGAATAATAATCCTTTTCGCCAAACGAATAGTTATAGCGCAAAGGAATTCACGGCAAAAAGAAACACTGCAATGCTATAGAACTGCAAAGTATGGTCACCGCAAAGGTTTTAGCAAATGAAAATACAGGATTTTCTTGAATACCACGGGATTAATCGTAATCCATTTGCCGAAGAAGACGCCAAATCGGACAAGGTTTTCAAAGATCACTGCATCATCAATACCTATCACCCAATTTGGGATAAGGTTTATGGTGATCCCAGCGAACCAACAACCTCGGTTGTCTTTGGTGAAAAGGGTTCTGGCAAAACAGCAATCTGTCTACAAATTGCACGACACGTCGACAGTTACAATCAAGAGCATCCCGAAGAACGCGTATTTGTCATTCATTATGACGACTTCAATCCGTTTCTCGATCGTTTTCGAGATCAAATACCAGGCCGCAATGCAACCGCAGACAAAGTTCTACAACAATGGAAACTTTGGGACCATATGGATGCGATTCTTACCGCTGGTGTCACCGGTTTAGTGGATAACCTTATGGAAACACCGGCAACACGCGTGCGCACCTCGGGTGAAGTCCAATCGCAGTTAAGTTGCCGCTTGGATCGCCATCAACTGCGGGATCTATTATTGCTGGCCGCCTGCTACGACGAATCAACTCAACAAACATTTCTCGGACGCTGGAATCAACTCCGTAAATCACTTGGGTTCTCAACCATCAAAGCTCAATGGCAACGCATTCTAGGTATCACGTTCTCAGTGGTCGCTTTCTTCATTCTTATCACAATGGCCGTATACGATCTTGAAACGGTGACTGACCGCGGCTTTTGGTTCTTGCTCCTTGGATCACTCGCCGGTAGCTGGACACCGTGGTGCTGGAAATCTATTCAAAACCTATTCCGTTCCCATGGAATATTACAAAAAATGCGGGTCGGAAATCGGGAAGCCGGATCACTGCGCAAAGTACTGATGCAATTCACCAACGACGAAATCGACTCTCAACCGCTGCCCAACAAGTCCAGTACTGATGACCGTTACGAATTACTTATTAAATTTCAAAGCATCTTAAAAACCTTGGGATTTTCAGGCATATTGGTTCTCGTTGATCGTGTGGATGAACCCCACCTCATAAACGGTTCTGCGGACTTAATGAAAGAACTGCTCTGGCCCATGCTCGACAACAAATTCCTCAAGCAGCCTGGCATCGGTATCAAACTAATGCTGCCGATTGAACTAGCTCGGTTTATTGAAAAGGAAGACCGCCAATTTTACCAACGAGCACGTCTCGATAAACAAAACATGATCAAATCGTTCGGCTGGACGAGTGAATCGCTTGTCGACGTTGCCAACGCTCGTCTAAAAGCCTGCAGCGACCGAGGTGAAGTGGCAACGCTGATCGACTTATTCGACGAGTCCGTGTCACAGCGCCGCATTCTCGACGCACTGAAAATGCTCCGAGTTCCTCGACATCTGTTTAAATTCCTATATCAGCTCAGCGTCGATCACTGTAACTCCTACACAGACCAAGCTCCTGAATTCCAAATTGATTCAAAGACATTTGAGACAACATTCGCCGTCTTTCTGCGAGAACAAGACGCCTTCGATCATGGGCTCAGCGCGGGTTAATACCGGCGGGAGGTCAACCTTCGGCAGCGGACACCGCCACTACACCGAGCATTTTTGAATTTACACCAAGACGACGACAGTTGCCCCCTACTTGCAAAATGGGCTTGTGTGTCGTAAAAATGGGCTGAATTCATGGTCAACTTCGAATTATAAGGACGAACACGTAATGGCTGATGACACACCAAGAGTAGGAATTATCATGGGCAGCGATAGCGATTGGCCCAAAATCAAAAAAGCGGCCTATGCACTTGATGAATTTGATATACCCTATGAAATTCAAGTCATGAGTGCCCACCGCACTCCCGAACTTGTCAGTCAATATGCATCGTCAGCGATAGACCGCGGACTCCAAGTCATTATTGCTGCAGCTGGCGGAGCGGCTCACTTAGCAGGCGTGGTTGCAGCGCACACGACCCTGCCGGTCATTGGATTGCCAGTCCCTACGGCGGAAATGGGCGGTATGGACTCACTCTTGTCCACTGTACAGATGCCTGGCGACGTACCAGTTGCCAGTATGGCTGTCGGTATGGGCGGACCGCGCAATGCCGGTCTGTTCGCGGTGCAAATCATGGCAACTGCTTGTCCCGACCTGCGAGAAAAACTAGTTGCCTTTAAACAACGCCTCGTCGGTCAGATCGAAGCGAAAAACGCCGCCCTACAACAGGCTATCGCGGCGGATGCATAGCCACCATCCACAAACGCTCCAATGGAACGCTGATGTAGGCGGTTATTTGACATTAATTGATCAAACTGCCTTACCGTTAAACGTTACGACCGTGGATTGCCGCAACCTTGAATCAGTCGTGCACGCGATTCGTGTTTTGCAAGTCCGCGGCGCTCCGGCTATCGGAATCGCCGCCGCCTATGGAATTTGTGTCGGCCTACAAACCATCGACGTCAACCAATGCACGACGCAACAATTCCATGCACGCCTGCAATACTGTGTCGACCAACTCGCAAATAGCCGTCCTACCGCAGTTAACTTATTCTGGGCGCTACAGCGGATGCTGGATGTCGCCCAAACGCTGCAGCAAGCCGGACAACTTCCAAGTCAGATCATCAAAGCGCTGCTCAACGAAGCGATAGCGATTCACGACGAAGATCGGAAAATGTGTCATGCGATCGGCAAGCATGGCGCTACGCTTTTCGACGATGGCCAAGGCGTTCTGACACACTGTAATGCGGGTGGCTTAGCGACAAGTGAATACGGCACTGCTTTATCCGTTCTGTTTTCTGCTCAAGACCAAGGTAAAACGCTACACGTATTCGTTGATGAAACTAGACCACTTCTGCAAGGTGCCCGATTGACCGCTTGGGAATGCCAACAACGCAACATTGCAACAACGCTAATATGCGACAACATGGCCGCACAGGTAATGTCAGAAGGGGAAATCCATGCGGTCATTACAGGTGCTGATCGGATTGCTGCTAACGGTGACGTTGCCAATAAGATCGGCACATATGGACTGGCCATTCTCGCCAAACATCACCAAATCCCATTCTACGTCGCTGCCCCTAGTAACACATTCGATTTATCACTGCGCACAGGAAAGGGCATTCCGATCGAGCAACGCAGCAGCGATGAAATCACTCACGGGTTTGGGAAACAGACCGCACCTGACGGTATCAACACTTATAACCCAGCATTTGACGTTACACCTGCGGAGCTTATCACAGCAATTATCACGGAACAGGGAATCATCTCGCCAGTATCCAGTGAAACGATCGCAGCACTGCTATGATTTGAGCGAGCGTGCAATGAACAACACGGCAGCGATCATAAAGCAGGCACCTAGTGGCACAACCAGCACGCCAACACCAGGGTCACCGTTAAACGTAAATATTCCACCTGCGAAAAAACCGCCTGGCAGCAGAATACTAGCGGTGATAAGACTCGGTGAAATCCACCGATGCGATTGCGCGCCCACGCCGCTATGCACCGTTAGAGCAAACGCAATGTGCACTAACCCCAGCAAAGTTCCATGTGCATGAGCTAGCCGCCACAACATTTGACGCGTGTCATCTGTCATATATTGCGTCCACTTAAATCCCATGAGCCCCTCTAGAACTGTGCCCAACAAAATAAACACGAACAAGGACCACCAGCCAAATCGCAAATGTCGTTTAACGGTTTCGATACGACACGCCAGTGAATCTTCTGTTGCCGATTCCGCTTCGCGCGACGTGACGATTTCATTTCCAGTGTCTGCCATCGATTCAATACACTCCGATAAAAACAACTGCGGACCAACAATTCCCACAAAACATTACCAAGTGCTTGCTTGATAGGTTCTAAATTGGGTACGTTTTCTTGTGACTCGCGTCCACCTAGACGTCGACAATAATAATTCGGTAAATCATGTTCGGCCTATTTGCCGCTCTAAAGTCTTGGTCCTTTGTCCTGCAATACTATAGCTCATCCTTCAAATTTTACCGGAATGAATCCGCATCGCCTCAGCAAGGAAAACCGGTAACCCAGCGTGAAAGGGCTCTAATTGTACGCTGAAACCGGGATGATGCTGGAATAGCTCGGCCATAGCCTCATACACTGAAGCATTCATCGTGTAGAACGTTTTTGAAAGCAAATAGTGTTTTTGAACAAGTTGTTGGACAGGGTCAGAATCCGGTGGATTACCAACCTGCATCGCGATGGCAATGTCATTAAATAAAGAAGAGGCTCGTCGTTGAATTTCTTCCCAATCATGTTTTGTCCAATTTTTTTTGTTCTCACCGCCAATCGCATTTTCCAACAGGATTTTCTCAGCCGCCGCATATTGTGCGTCCGGTTCCGCTACGCTTATTCTCGACACTTTATCCGTATCATTTGCTGCAATGAACTCCTGAAAGCCCTTCGGATTATTTTTACCCTCCGCCATAGAGTACCGTTTGTTATTTGTCTTTAGGTTTTCCGCAATCTTCCTTGGCATCAGTACCAAGCCTAACTAAAAAACATGGGCTTATTTAGACGTTAATTCTTTTAGTCGTTGGTCTGCTTTAACAGAAGCTTTTTTCATAACCGCTGCTAACGTAACGGCCTTGCCACCCTGACGTTTAGATTTATCGGCTGCTTCCATGAACGCATAAATCTGTAGTGATTCCGCGCTTTCCACCGGCACGACACCACTACGGAAAAACTTCACGATATCGACCACTAATGGTCGGTAACCTTGATAAGGACCAATTTCAGAGATACCCTTGTCACCAAACGCTGTGCCACCGTATCCCCCCTTGTAACCTCGGATGCCGCGAAAAGTGCCGACTCGACCGCCCTCCCAGACACCTGTCACGTATTCGGTGTCCTTAGTAGAAACACGCGTTACTTGCTCACAGCCCACACCCATCACAGTAAACAAAGCTTCTACGCCATGAATACCATACCAAAACAGATCTGGATGAGTTGGTTCTAAGTGTGCTGGACTAAATGCCATAGCGCCATGAACTTTGCCGATCGAGCCATTACGAATCGCCACGGCTCCTTTGGAATAACGCAATGAGGAACTCGTAAAACAGGGGACTTTGTGCTCCGCAGCGAAGCGAAAGATAGCGATCGCATCGGCCAACGAAGCAGCGACCGGTTTGTCAATAAACAGTGGTTTGCCCGCCAAGATCACTTCCATTGCCTGTTCTAGATGCGGGCGCCCATCGTTTGTTTCCAACAGTACAACATCGACTTCGGCTACAACTTCTTTAATCGATGAAGCTATTTTGACTCCCATGTCAGCGACTTGTACCGTATATCCCGGAATCCGTGAAGCACTTGATTCAATATCTGCACTCCCCTGCGGATAGGCAATCACGACACGGCAATTCGCAATGTCTGCCGCTGCATCGTCAGCATTCAATGCTTTGGTAAAAGCAATGCTGTGCGAGGTATCAAGTCCGATCAAACCTACCTTCAGCGACTTGGGTTCTTCTGCCTTTACGGTCAAGTCGGTTAAACCTGGAATGCCGGATAGAAACATTACAAAAGCACTGATTGCAAGAAGGGTAAGAACGACTCGACGATTCATGGTAATACTCCGCTAATTAAACAGGAAACAGAAATATTTCTTGTGGTAAAACAGCACTACTTAAGTGCCAACTCATTGTACGTTATTTTTCAGTAGCATTGGGAGCGGTAAAGAATCGAACTCGATGATTCATCGTATCTCCGACATACACCACACCGTTAGCATCGATGCAGATACCATGTGGGCGCCCCATTTGAGATTTCCTTGCATCGGCGCCGTCACCGCCGGGCCCGCGACCCTGTGGACCATATCCACACACAGTTGATATCATATTTTGTTTCAAATCGATCATCCGAATCGCTTGATTTTCAGTATCAACAACGAATAGACGTCCTTGCGGACCGACGGCGATCCCTTTCGGACCGTTAAACGTAGCCTGCAGTGGCGCTCCGTTATCACCGGTAAAACCTTTTTCTCCGGTACCGGCGACATGTTGCAATCGCCCGCTAGCCAGATTCAATCTCCACACACTGTGTCCTTCACGCAATGCAATCCACAGCACCCCTTTATCATGGCATAACGCACGGGGTCCAAGCATCGCATTGCCTCGAGCTAGTGAGCCGTTGGTGGGCAATTTTTTTTCTCCTGTGCCAGCAACCGTATCGATTATTCCCGTCACCAAGTTAACTCGTCGAATACGGTGATTCCCAATATCGGCGATGTATAAAAAGCCTTGTTCATCAAGTGCAATGCTGTGCGGATTGTTTAGTGCAGCCGCCGTAGCCGCACCGCCGTCGCCACCAAATCCCGCCGTGCCTATTCCAGCAACCAAACGAACCGTATTGGTCAAGGCCTCGATTTTACGGACAATATGATTTTTCATTTCGACAAAATAGATGTCCCCATTTTTGGCAAATCGCAATTCATACGGCTCTCGCAAAACAGCATGGGTTGCCTCTTGACGATTCCCTAAATAACCGGCCTTGCCCGTGCCTACAATCGTTGTCAGTTGATTCGTCTTGCGGTCCACGCGCATGATCCGGTGATTACCAACCTCAGTCACATACAGTGCACCGTCGGGACCAATTTCCACACCAAACGGTTGCGTAACATGCACGTGAGTTGCATCGCCTTGGTCGCCGTTATTTCCGCCTTGTCCAGTGCCCGCTACGGTTGAAATATTCGCCCCGCGAAGATCGCCTGCAAAACCAACAAACAGAATACCCAACAGAACGACTATTTTTGTTGCAGAGCTCATGCGACTTATCATAAACGACATCCCTTGGTTGCTACCGGTAAGCGAAATTAACAACAATTTGGTAATCACGAATGACTAACAATCATAATACAAATTGAATTCGTGCGGATGAGGACGAATCTGCATCGGGCGGACTTCGTGGTCACGCTTGGTTTGAATCCAAGTCTCAATCACATCGGGCGTGAAAACATCATCTCGCAATAAATACTCGTGATCCGCCGCTAATGCATCCAAGGCTTGACTCAAACTTTCTGGTGTCCGAGCGATTGTCGCGGCCGTTTCGTCATCGAGTGAATAAATATCGCAGTCCAACGGCTCACCGGGACTTATTTTATTTTGGATACCATCAATTACTGCCATCAACATTGCAGAAAAAGCCAAATATGGATTGCAACTCGGATCAGGACAACGAAATTCTACTCGCTTGGCACTCGGAATGTTATTAATCATCGGAATGCGACAAGCGGCCGAACGGTTGCGTTGAGAAAATGCTAAATGAACCGGTGCTTCAAAACCTGGGACCAATCGTTTGTAACTGTTTGTCGTGGGATTCGTAAATGCCAGCAAACTCGGGCCATGCTTGAGCAATCCACCTATCGCGTACAACGCCAATTCACTAAGCCCGCCATAGTCACTTCCAGCGAACAACGGGGCATCATCTTTCCACAATGAAATGTGTACATGCATCCCGGACCCGTTGTCGTTAAAAATAGGTTTGGGCATGAACGTCGCCGTTCGATTATTCTTAAACGCAACATTGCGAACAATATATTTGTAGATCATCATCTGGTCAGCCATCTCAGTGATCGATTGATACCGCAAATCGATTTCACCTTGGCCCGCCGTACCGACTTCATGGTGCTGGCATTCCACGTCGAGACCACATTTGATCATCGTCCGCATCATCTCATTACGGATATCCATGTGATGGTCCGTTGGCGGGACTGGAAAATAGCCCCCTTGGTATGGAATTTTGTATCCCAGATTTGGATTTTCCGTTTTACTTCCTCGGTTCCACTGCCCCTCCACACTATCAATTTGATAATATCCTTCCCGCTCGTTTTGGTCGAACCGAATATCATCAAATATAAAGAACTCCGCTTCAGGGCCAAAAAATGCTTTGTCCGCTACACCACTCGCCTGCAAATAGTTTGCTGCTTTTTGCACGATATTACGCGGATCACGTGAGTAATCTTCGCCGGTAATGGGATCTTGTATGTTACAGATCAAATTTAAAGTTGGAAGCTCTGTGAAAGGATCAATGAACGCCGTATTCGCCTGCGGGATCATCAGCATGTCGCTCTCATTGATCGTCTGCCACCCTCGAATACTAGAACCATCAAAACCGAGCCCCGTTTCAAAAACTTCCTCTACCAATTTTTTTACCGGAATTGTCGTGTGGTGCCAAATTCCATGCAAATCAACAAACCGCAGGTCAACCGCTTTCACGTCGTTCTCTCGGCACAGTCGCAGTACTTCAGCTGGTGTCACGATGGTTACCTTAAATATTGTTGGTTGAGGTGAAATTAAAAGGTTTTGTACAAGGTCGTATTGGTTGTGATTTGTTTTTTATTATTGGTCAATTGCTTGCCCGTGAAACCCGACTTCGCAAAGTGGCAACCAAATTTTGAAACTCGACCCGACGGCGAGTGAACTCTTCAACGGTCTTTTCCTCAGCGGATTTAACATAGTCCATAATGATGTCTTCCGCAGCGAGAAATTCGGGGGTAATATCGACAAGCTCGTCCACAATATCCAAGGGAATATTGGTAACACCGTTGGCGTCGCCGTGTAATAAATCACACGGGTTAACCATCAAGCCTGCTACTCGAACCGGCAATCCTAGATGCAACATGTGGCAATAGGCATGAGCAACCATCGTCGAACCGGTGAAGACGTTATATCCAAGTGCTTTGACTTGTAGTAAATCGCGTCCACCGCCATTGGTCACTAAACCAACCGATCCGTAAGCTTGATACGTCGAACACATTACTTCGCCGAAAACAGCTGAAACAGCTGGATCATCAATATCTTGAAATACGACTACGGCTGGTCCTGGAAGTTCTTGAAATTGAGCGAGTTGTGCTTGCAATGAGCCATAGGCATCGCCACCGGCAGGTGGTGCGTCCGAACGAAAACAAGCGGTGGCTGCAAAGCCCACCATCGGTTTGAACTCAGGAAAGTTGCACTGTACTCGGTGATCCATATAGCCTGTATTACGAGGCCGCACTTCGAACAATTCAATGACGTTGCAAATTGTAGGGGAATCAAAAGTTGCGAGTGTATCAAGAGTATTTTGTGTTATCGTCATGGGTTCTGTAGCGAGTAAAAGAGCCGTTTGTCTAGTTTCGTTTGCGATATTTAGCGTAACACTGACACCTGCCAAACTCAAGTAGGCGCCGCCGACGCTGGGGCAAACCAATCTTCTTCCCCCAAACATATATAACGGCAGTGTAGAGGCAGTAACTTAGACGGCTTTGATCGCCGCTTGGGCGGGAAATGCTTCGCCGGCGAGAATATAATTAATAGATGTCGCGGGTTTCGAGCAATTCGATGATCTGGTCAACACATTGTTCGACTTTGAGGTCGGTTGTGTCCAACGTCAGATCTGCGGCAGATGGTGTTTCATATTCTGCCGTTACTCCAGGGAAATTATTGATCTCGCCGGCATCGGCTTTGGCGTACATTCCGTTCGCGTCACGCGCGCGGCAAACCTCAACAGGTGTGCTTAAATGAATCGTAATGAAACGTTCCGATCCGACTTTTTGAGCCGCTTTCTGACGTACTGCTTCACTCGGAGCCACAAACGCACTAATACAAATCAATCCCGCGGCATTCATTAAACATGCGACTTCAGCACTACGACGTAAGTTTTCACTACGCTCATCCGCACTGAATCCTAAGTCTTTGCTTAACCCGCGACGCATATTCACACCATCTAGTACAACACATGCGCGTCCCTGATCAAACAAACGGCGTTCGAGGGCATAGGCTAATGTTGTCTTGCCTGAATTTGTGAGCCCCGTAATAAGTAACGTCGCCGCCTGTTGGCCGAACCTAGCAGACCGTTCACCCGCATCGACGCTGCCAAGTTCTTCCTGCTGAGTGCTTTCCTGACTCCAAAGATCATCCTTGGCTTCATCCGATTCTCGGTCCAGAATCATTCCCGCCGCCACGGTTATATTCGTTAGGCGATCCACCAGAATAAATGAACCTGTAGCGTGATTCTTTTTATAGCCATCGAAAATCAACGACTCTGTCATCGACAGGGCAACGCGACCAATTTCATTGAGTTCCAACGTCGGAGCGTCCTGACGATGCAACGTATTCACATCCACACGGTACCGCAGCGTCGATATATTTCCCGTCGTCACCTTAGTCGTTTGCTTGACAAGATATTCTTTACCTGGCACCATCGCCTGCTCGGACATCCATACCAACATCGCATCAATTTGTTGTTTAGTTTGCGGGACATTACCAGGGCGAACAATCATATCTCCACGACTACAGTCAATTTCATCGGCTAATGTCAGCGTGACCGATTGCCCTGCAAAAGCTTCGTCTAAATCACCGTCGGCTGTTACGATCCGCGCCACAGAACTCTTCTTGCCCGACGGCATCACGATGATCTCATCGCCAGTACGCACAATACCCGATGCCACCGTGCCACTGAATCCACGGAAGTCTAAATCCGGACGCAGCACCAACTGCACTGGGAAACGAAAATCTTGCAAGTTGCTATCAGAACCAATGTAAACCGATTCCAAAAAATGCATGAACGTTGCACCCTCGTACCAAGGCATGTTTTCACTAGCATCGACAACATTGTCACCATGCAACGCTGATAACGGGATGAAATGTAAATCGGGGATGTCTAAGCGAGCCGAGAAATCCATATATTGCTGACGGATCTCTTCGTATCGCTCTTCGCTGAAATCCACCAAGTCCATTTTGTTGATGGCGACAAGTACGTGTTTGATTCCCAATAAGGAAACAATGAAACTGTGTCGCTTAGTTTGGGTCATGACTCCATGCCGAGCGTCGATCAAGATGATTGCCAAATCGGCTGTCGACGCGCCGGTCGCCATGTTGCGTGTATATTGTTCGTGCCCAGGTGTGTCGGCGATAATGAATTTGCGTTTGGCGGTCGAAAAATACCGATAGGCTACGTCAATCGTAATTCCCTGTTCGCGTTCGGCTCGCAAACCGTCGGTCAACAACGCAGGATCGAAATCACCGCCCGTCGTACCATGGGTCACACTGTCTTTTTCAATCGCAGCCAATTGATCTTCATAAATCATCTTGGCATCGTACAGCAACCGCCCAATCAACGTACTTTTACCATCGTCGACGCTGCCACAAGTGATAAAACGCAGCAGTTCTTTGCGCTCGTGTTGAGCAAGGTAAGCGTCAATATCGGTTGCTATTAAATCAGATTGATGACTCATAATTGCATTTCTACTTGGTTACTTACAGCATAGTCCAAAGGATACTCGTTGCATCCACAACGGGACTAGAAATAACCTTCCTTCTTCTTATCTTCCATATTGCCTTCTTCGTCATTGTCAATCACTCGACCTTGCCGTTCCGAGGTTGTGGCTAACAACATTTCTTGAATAATTTCTGGTAATGTCTTAGCGCTGGATTCAACGGCTCCAGTTAATGGGTAACATCCCAACGTCCGGAATCGCACCTCTTTCATCATCGGTTCTTCACCCGGTTTCAGTTCAAGCCGATCATCATCAACAAGCACCAAAATACCGCCACGCTCCACGACAGGGCGAACTGCGGAATAATACAAAGGCACGATTGGAATCTGTTCTAGGTGAATGTATTGCCAAATGTCTAACTCCGTCCAATTCGACAAGGGAAAGACCCGAATGCTTTCACCTTTATTGACGCGCGAGTTATAAATATTCCACAACTCCGGTCGTTGGTTTTTAGGATCCCAACGGTGGTTCTCGTCGCGAAAGGAAAAGACGCGTTCTTTGGCCCGTGATTTTTCTTCATCTCGACGAGCTCCACCAAACGCCGCATCAAATTCGTGCTTATCGAGCGCTTGTTTGAGCCCTTCGGTTTTCATCACCGTCGTGTGCTTGCCGCTATGCTTGAGCGGATCAATGCCCAACGCAACACCTTCTTTATTGATGTGCACGATGACGTCCAAACCAAGTTCCTTGCGGGCGTAACTCTCGCGAAACTCAATCATCTCGCGGAACTTCCAAGTCGTATCAACGTGCATCAACGGGAACGGAGGGGTAGCCGGATAGAAAGCCTTCATGGCCAGATGTACCATGACCGACGAATCTTTACCAACGGAATAAAGCATCACGGGATTTGAGAATTCAGCCGCTACTTCGCGGATAATATGAATACTCTCCGCTTCGAGCTCTTTTAAATGGGTAAGGTTGTATCCGCTCATCTATTTATTATTAAATCTGGAATTGTCGATTGAAATTCGAGTATAAGTCACCGCTTTGGTTTCGTCTACGCGCAGAATATCGGGATTAGCTTGCGTGTGGCGGCTCGGCTTTGTGAGATGACCACATTTTCAAAATTACACTTTCAGAATCCGTGCCTATCATCGGGTACGATTTCAGTTTCCGTAATTCAACATCTTGCAACGTGCCGCGATGACGAGCAGCTTTTCGTTCGTCCATCCAAGCAGGCCCCTTGATGGCTAAAAGGTGACCAAACAGATGCCAGTGTGGAGCGAGCCATAACCCCATTTTCCAAAGTGGTCCCACCGCTCGACAAACTAATACATCGTAGTTGAGATCGTTTAGCAGGTCTTCGACGCGAGCGTTGATGAGCGGGATAGGTAAGCTCAACTTGGTGATCATGTCATCTAATGCGACTGCCTTTTTCCCCACAGACTCACACAAGCTAACTTGTAAATCTGGACGCAGAATGGCTAGCGGAATCCCCGGAACTCCGCCACCGGTGCCGAAGTCCAAAACTTCGATGCCCGCTTC
The DNA here is from genome assembly GCA_018660825.1 of Planctomycetaceae bacterium. Classification (GTDB taxonomy): domain Bacteria; phylum Planctomycetota; class Planctomycetia; order Pirellulales; family Pirellulaceae; genus UBA721. The sequence continues at coordinate 21,467 of JABJJO010000205.1, forward strand.
AATTAAGCCGGCGAGGTGAATCGTATCTAGAATATCACGAGACACAAAGCGATCAAAATCGGTGTGCCGAGTCAAGTTGAGCTTTTCATTCCAATCCCACAACAACTGACAATAGTCCTTCAGCATTTCGATCTGATATGGCTCTAACTCGATGCTGTATTTTTCCAGCGATTCCTCTAATGTCGCAGAGACTGGTTCTACTGGGGCCTGAACACCTTGCTCTAAGTTGGCCTCCGCATCGACCTCGGAGTTTGATTCTGACTGTGGTTCGTTCACGTTCTCTTGCCATTCACCATTTGAAGTTTTGATTAAGTAGGTAGGTTCTTTGTTGTTTCGAATCCGCACCCATTGCATTACTCAAATGGAAGTCGTGGTGGGTGTCATGCATTGTGCACCCCGTTTGTCTCACTGGCTATGACTTAATCGCTCAGACAGCAATAAAAGGGTCGCAATAAAAAAAGGTGTGACCATCACCATGACGGTCACACCCTAGTGTTTATCGGTTGCAGTGCACTACTTACTGCACTGCAAAACCAAGTATTAGGCTTCTTTACAGGTTTTGATAATCGCAGCGGCAACCTTATAGGGATCCGCGTTCGATGCTGGACGGCGATCTTCAAGTCGACCTTTCCAGCCATCTTCAATCGTTCCCACAGGAATACGAATGGAAGCACCACGATCAGAAACACCGTAACTAAATTGATCGATGGCCTGTGTTTCATGTGCTCCGGTAAGCCGTTGATCATTATCAGCACCGTAGACACTAATGTGACGGTCGATCTGGCAACCAATTGCTTCGCAAATCTTAGTAAAGACTGCTTCGTCACCCGAATCACGCATTGCCGAGTTCGAGAAGTTAGCGTGCATGCCCGAACCATTCCAGTCCGTATCACCTAGTGGCTTAGGATGCAAGTTAATGGCATAACCGTATTTTTCACCGATGCGTTCTAGCAAGTAACGAGCAACCCAGATTTCATCTCCAGACCGCTTCGCTCCCTTAGCAAAAATTTGGTATTCCCACTGCCCTGCAGCAACTTCGGCATTGATACCTTCAACATTAATACCGGCTTCAAGACACGTATCTAAGTGCTCTTCGACACAGTCACGGCCAAACGTATTGTTGGCACCAACACTACAATAGAATGGGCCTTGAGCGCGCGGGAAACCGCCTGTTGGAAATCCTGGTGGCAAGTCTGTCATGACGTCCCACAAGAAATATTCCTGTTCAAAGCCGAACCAGTAATCGTCATCATCTTCTTCAATCGTCGCACGCCCATTGGATGCATGCGGCGAACCGTCTGCATTGAGGACTTCTGTCATGACCAAGAATGCGTCATGACGACCTGGGTCAGGGAAGATTGCGACTGGTTTCAATAAACAATCTGAATCAGCGCCATCAGCTTGCTCTGTAGAACTACCGTCGAATGACCAGATTGGGCATTCTTCGAGTGTACCACCAAAGTTACTCTTAATTTGTGTTTTTGATCGAAGACTCTGAGTCGGTTCATAACCATCGAGCCAAATGTATTCAAGTTTTGACATAATTGCGTTTCACGCTCCCAAAAAATATTTCCCGCGATTCAGGCACCTCGCCTTTTTTGCCCCTGAATGGCAATGTTACAGTGATTCCAGATCTAGTTCTGGAAAAAGACTAAGGACTTTTTATAACCCATTTTTTTTCAAATGTCACCCATAGAAGGAAAGTGAAATCAAAAAAACCATGCTCCATTCGCCGACTATCTATAAGATTCGGGTCTAGAACACTAGTCGCCCACCCAGTTTGCTATATCACAACCCGTTCTCAACTCTAACGAGCAGCAATTTGACGACGGCCTTTTACTATTTCTATGCCCGCAAAGAGAATCGGGTCTGATTGAGATAATGGCAGGGTCCCATCTTCTAATGGTTTAGCAATCATCTGCACATCTACGTCAGGTGTAACACCACGTCCACTGATTTGGTGACCAGCGGGAGAATAGAATCGAGCAGTAGTTAAACGCAAACCACAATTATACGCGGCCAATGGAAAAATCCCTTGCACGCTGCCCTTGCCGTATGTGCAATGCCCGACGATTGCACCGCGCTGGTGATCTTTAATTGCACCTGCGAATATTTCACTAGCACTAGCCGATCTCGCATTAATCAATACAACCAAAGGTTCACTACAAGTGCCGCCTTGATGCGCTTGATAATCCACTTCTTCGTTTACGCTGCGACCACGCGTTGAAACAATCGTTCCCGCAGGAATGAACATATCTGCAATTGCAACTGCACTAGTAACCAAACCACCAGGGTTACCACGTAAATCAAGCACTAAGCGTTGCATACCGTCTTGGCGTAATTGCCATAACGCACTGTTTACCTCGCGGACTGTATTTTTCTGAAAGCTAACGATCCGCAAATAGCCCACTTTCGCTTGTTGATCAATAATTCTCGCATCGACCACACTCGCAACTTGTACTCGCCGTCGAGTTAGTGTCATCCGCCGCGCTGAACCTGTCGCTGAAACGACGACTATTTCGACTTCAGTTCCTCGCAAACCTTTGAGCATATCGGCAGCTTTCGCCGCAGCGACTGTCGGAATCATATTTCGATCTACTTCAATTATTTTATCGCCGGATTTCAACCCCGCATCCGCCGCTGGGCCCTTGGGAATCACTCGTTCCACTAAAAGACCGTTTTCTTGGATTCGTAGTTCAATCCCCAGTCCAACAAAATTGCCATCAATTTGAGAGAACATGTCATCGAGCTGAGTACTTGTTAGATACGAAGAATATCGATCCAAGGCAATGATCGTTCCTGATAGTAATTCCAACATTACTGCCTGCTGTGATACCTTCAATGTGCGTTCCGCTATTTGACTTACCGTGATCGCCGACTGCAACACGTCACGATCGCTGCGACAAACTCGATTTGTTAGGATACGAGCAACGGAAGTCCGATACTGTTGCAAACCGGGACTGTTTACCGTGAGCCCATGGTGTCCGCAAAACAATTCGTCGTGGAGAGCCACTTCAAATTGTTCGATTCCTGATTTTAGAATTAGTTGCCAATTCAATTCCGCAAAATAGTACGTTGCAATTTTCCCCAGAACTTCTCGATAAACCGCTTGGCTCGCCGTCAAATCCATCTGCTTGATGGAATACAAGTAGCTGGCATCGTGATAGCGCCGAGCGATATCAACGTGAGATCGGCTTATTTGATAACGAACCGCAATGGTCGACTGCTGTGGGTAGTTACGGGCAGCACGTTCATACAATCTCAATGCCGCTCGCCAATTTTTAGACGCTTCAAGCTGCGCCCCTTGGTTTTGAATCGCATCGATCTCTGCCTGGGCGTTTGCTGCAACTCCGGAATTTGTAGGTAACTCTTGCCCCCAGGTTGCTGTAACAGTAGTCGCAACAATGCTGAACGCAATTAGTAGTGAGAAAGCGAGTCGAGAAGCAAATCTCATAAAGACAGTGACCGAGTGGAGCAACGAGGAGGGGAATGACAAAACACAAGACGTGCTTTATCGCTGCTCAAGAATAGGTCACCAAACGCACAGAGGTCGTCTTTAAGGCTTTAAAACTGGTGAAAAACAACCGTCAAAATCGGCAACACCCGATGCTGATTAGCTGATCAGCATACCTGTAGCGAATATGCGGATAGATAATGGACAGCCCTCTTATAAAGCGTCCAAATGGCGAGCCAACGCTCGCATTCGCTATATCAATTCGGCAATCGGTGGGCGCTGGTCCAACAAGAACTGGGGACGGCCAGTAGGGTCATGCAATTGAACGCGTTGTGAATCAATTCCTATGTTGTGATACAACGTCGCCAACACTTCTTGCAAATGAACAGGGCGATCCTGAGCGAACTCGGCATTTTTACTTGTCGTACCAACGGCTTGTCCAAGTTGCATGCCACCGCCGGCTAAGAATACTTGTGATAAACGCGTCCAATGATCACGTCCAGCTTTACTATTTACGCGAGGCGTCCGTCCGAATTCACCCCACACAACGACCGTGACATCTTGATCCATACCCCGTAGCGACAAATCCTCTAATAGTGCACTCAAGGCCTGATCGAGTTGCGGTAGCAGTTTTTTCAAGCTTACAAAGTTATTACTGTGTGTATCCCAGCCACCCCATTGCATCGTAACCACACGTGAACCGGCTTCAATTAAACGCCGTGCAAGTAACAAATTTTTGCCCTGGCCATTTCCATATCGCTCAACAATAGCTGGGTCTTCTAGTCTGACATCTAACGCATCTGCAACAGTACCAGAAGTAACCAATGCAGCCGCCTGTTGCGTGTATGCATCCAATGCGTCAAGTTGACCCGAGGAGTCAATATCACGACGTATCGTATCCAGAGAACCAAGTAAGCTCCGCCGATCCGTCAATCGGTCTTCGGTAATAGATCGTAATTTAAGATCATTGCCACTGGGCTTGTAGGGGAGATAAACTGGCCCCAAGTAACCTGGCTTTCCACCCATATACGAAATATAAGGTGGCGCACCGTTCTCAGTTGGACCCTGCAGCTTGGCAACAACACTGCCCATGTAGGGTCGGCCACCGATGTTACTTAATGACTTTTGATCAAAACCCGTCGAAGTATGGTTTGCGCTGTGAGAACTAATCATGCCAACCAGCGAACGGACGATCGCAAACTTATCTGCCATTCGTGATAGCAATGGAAAATGTTCACAGATGTCCAGTCCGGGCACGTTTGTGTGGATCGGGTTGAACTCACCGCGAAATTCACTCGGTGCATCGGGCTTGAGATCAAACATATCCTGATGCGAGGGGCCACCTCCCAAATGCAGATGAATCAAAGCCTTATGGCTACTTCCAGTTTGTTGCCTTGCCTCTGCTTGCAATAAAGCCGGAAGACTTAGGGCACCAATCCCGCCACCTATGGATAAAAAGTTGCGGCGGTCAATTACGTTTCGAGATGAACCGGATTGTTTGTTGTAGATCGTAAACATTCAACACTCCAACAGAAAAACGATATATTGCCAGACACGTATTCCAACTCTATTATCGGGATTATACGCAAATGAAGTAGCGAAAATCAATCGAATCCCTGCCTTTTGACAAGCTGGGTAAGTATTTTTTCGTTTTTCCCCCTGTGACAGAGGGGAAAGCTATACGTCTACGGGCTTCCGACCTATTGCCGATTCTGTTTGACGCTGACACAGTCCGATTGCGTCACGGGCAAGCGCTCCGCCGAGTAATGTCGACGACGTGCCGGTTTCTAACGCATGCACCACTTCGGCCATCTCTTGCTCAAACGATAACACGGGGTCGCCATCACCTACATCTGGACGCTGCACGTTGCCCTCATTGTCGAACACTTTCAAAGAACTAACTTCTGGTTTATCCGCCAATGCCGCAAACCCAAACTGCAAGGTCGCTCGTTCAAAATGAGCCTCATAGCTATGCATGAACGGCCGACCCTGTTGGCCAATAACACCACTAGTTGCCGTGACCACTAAATCTCGATCGGCAAACTCAAAGTTGGTCATACCATATTCAACAACATCGCCCCGCATGCGCGCGCGACACTCAAGTCGCTCAGGCATTCCAAACAATATGCGAATTAGGTGTGCGTCATGAACATGCAAGTCGATGAGTGGTCCACCCACTTTTTCCACATCCCAAAAATCAACTAACCAGGTCGGGTCCGAAATCACTCGGTTGAAATGACCACCGAGCAGCTTGCCGTATTTCCCGCTGACCGCCGCTTCACGTAAAAATGCGTACTCCGGAAAGAAGGGGAGCACATGGGCCACAAACACTTGACGATCGGCAGCTTCCGCCTCTGCCACTATTTCATCACATTGATCAACGGTTAACGCCATTGGTTTTTCAATCAAGACGTGTTTGCCCGCCTGCAACGCCGCAATCGCTGCATCCGTGTGCAAATCTGGCGGCAGACAAATATCAACCAAGTCAACGCTGTCGTCGGCGAGCAAGGAATCCAAGTCGCTGTGGCAGTTCCATGAACTGACATCCACCTGTTCCCCAGGTGGGCCAAAGTTGCCTTGAATCGATGTCCAGTCCCCCGCGCGCTTGTCTTGATTGCGAGCACAAATCGCGGAAATCTCGATTCCTGCTGTTTTTTGATAGGCTAAATAATGAATCCAGCCCATAAACCCAATACCTGTAATTCCAACTTTAATCATCTCAGTTTTCCCTCGTGTTGTTCTACGTGTTTTAACCTAAACCTAGTCACATTCCTAAGCGTTTACCAAGTCCGCAAATCGTTCACTAGCGGTTGCCCAATCACCCGACGTGTCAGGCACATACGTCTCTTGATCAAAACTGTGGCTAATGATTTCCCGCGCTTCCTCAATGGAACTAACCGCGCCGCTGCTTATCAATTGAACCATCAAGTTGCCGATGGCCGTAGCCTCGATGGGACCAGTAACCACCGATCGACCGCAAGCGTTCGCTGTAAGTTGGCACAATAAACGGTTCTGAATCCCACCGCCAACAATGTGCACCGTCTTGATGGCTCCGCCAGTCAAACGTTCTAACATCTGTAGCACCATTTGGTACCGTAGTGCCAGACTGTCTAGAGCACATCGAATTACCGCTCCGTCGGTATCCGGAACCGCTTGACCAGTTTTTCGACAGTAGTCCCTAATCGCATCGGGCATTGATTCTGGAGCTAGAAAACATTCGTCGTCGGGATCGACCAGCGAGACTAACGGAGCGGCGGCGGTTGCAATTTCCACCAACTCATCCCAATCATAAGACTGGCCCCCCGCATTGAAAATCCGTCGGCATTCTTGTACTAACCATAAACCCGCAATGTTCTTCAACAACCGAATGCTATCCCCCACACCGCCTTCGTTGGTGAAATTTAGCTCTTGGCATTCTGCCGAGATGATGGGGTCGGCGATTTCCACACCCATTAAAGACCAAGTGCCACTACTGATGTAGCACCAATCGGGTTGATTCGACAGCTCACCAGCAGCTGGCACTGCCATTACAGCACTCGCTGTGTCATGAGTCCCTGGTAATACAACTTTGAAATTTGCTCCGCCCAGTTCACGACTGATAGCACCATCGAGCGGGCCAAGTTCCGTGCCGGGAGGAACAACTTGTCCTAGCAGTTTTTGTGGCAAGGAAAATGAATCAAATAATTCCGTAGCCCAGCGTTTTTTTTGCGGATTATAGAATTGAGTGGTTGTTGCATTGGTGTATTCGTTCGCTTTTTCACCGGTGAGTAACCAATGAAAAAGATCAGGCATCAAGAGCATTGATTCGGCAGCATCAAGCAGTGGTGAATTGACATGCTGCAATGCGAGCAATTGATAAAGCGTGTTGAACCGCATGAACTGCAAGCCGCTCTGGTTGAATATCTCCGTGCGCGACACTTGCTCAAATGCATACTCCATCATCCCTTCGGTATGACTGTCTCGATAATGGATCGGGTTTGCCAACAACTCATCGTTGGGACCTAGCAGACCAAAATCCACTCCCCAAGTATCCACACCAACACTCGTAATGGTAGTTCCATAACGATCCACGGCTTGTTGCAATGACCGCTTAATATGGGACCATTGCTCTAAAACGTCCCAGTGAACATAACGCCCAGCGGATACTCCACTATTGTCAAAACGGTAGACATCCTCAAGCGAAATGCGGGTACCATCAAATTCTCCAGCTACTAATCTCCCGCTAGATGCTCCAATATCAACAGCTAGATAAACCTGCCCCGCCATGTCTTTTTCACTTTCTATATATTCTAAACTCAAATCCCTCAAACAATGCCATCATACACCATCCACAAACACTCGTTAGCTGCGCAATATCAAAAATCAAATCCAAAACATTATCCAATCCAAGTTATTAAAAATCACCCTATTGTTAAGTTACTTGATAAGGTTTATGATTATTACTTAAGCCACGCCAAATATCACTGCATCTTATGAACGATAGACCAAATTTTGAACGCGCACCCTCCAACAGACACACTTCTGGATGAACTTCAGCAAGCCAGTGCTGCATTAGAAAGCGCCGCGCCGTTAGAAATCCTGCAATGGGCAGTGGAACAATACGCACCGAACTTTGCCATGGCAACAGCCTTTGGCCCAGAGGGGATGACAATGATTTACATGTTGTCGCAATTTGCCCCTGAAACTCCTATTTTTAATCTCGACACCGGATATCAGTTCCAAGAAACACTCGATCTCCGTGACCAAGTTAAATCACGCTACGGAATGGATGTCCGTTTGGCAAAACCTGCATTAGATGTCGCTCAGTACGAAGACTTGAACGGCGGTCCCGTCTACAAAAGTAATCCCAGCCAATGCTGTTATGACCGCAAACTATCACTGTTGGAACAAGTCGCTAGTGAACTGCAGTGTTGGTCGAGTGCAATTCGGCGCGATCAGAGTCCCGATCGAGCCACCGCGCCGATTGTCGGCTGGGATACAAAATTCGGTTTGATCAAAGTTAGTCCCTTAGCCAATTCAACCAAAGCCGATATTTGGAAAATGATTACCGACAACAATATCCCATATAACCCATTACACGACAAAGGCTATCCAAGTATTGGATGCTGGCCTTGTACTCGAAAAATCTCGCTCGGTGAAGATGAACGGGCGGGTCGTTGGAGCGGTACAGCAAAAACCGAATGCGGTTTACATTCCATTGACAAAAATGAGAACTAGCCCCATGCAATTTTCAGCCAAAACTGAATACGCTTGTTTAGCCATCCTCGAATTGTCTTTACACCAAAACGACATTCGACCCTTGCGTATTGACGACATCGCGTCACGACACGGCATTCCCAGTAGATTCTTAGTCCAAATACTATTGCAACTCAAAGCCGCGGGTATTGTGTTGAGTATCCGAGGGGCAGCGGGTGGATACCGACTAGCCAAACCTGCAGACACTATCAGCCTAGGCGAAGTCATGACCGTTATTACTGGTGACCGAACAAATTTCGCGCAGAATTCAAACAACGTCACACCAATGTCAGAAGCATTATTTCAGACGTGGAACAGCATTTCTCAGTTAGAACAAGAAAATCTCTGCGCCATTACCTTTGAAGACCTGCTCCAGCAAGCTGGTGGCAGCAACGAGGATATGTACTACATCTAGACTCTCAGTCATCTACCCCTTAGCTTACTTGACCATACACAATTACACCGCATAAACTGAAGCATTACACAGCGATTTCCCCCATCACTATTCAGCGGTGGAGCCCCTATATAACTAATCCAATCGCGCAAATTCACTTTGCTCCTTTTCACCCATTAGACTTCCCATGACTGCAACTGTACTCGACGTCTACGATTCCGATGATCCACAAGCGATCATCGCCGAGGCGGTTAACCGATTGAATGCGGGAGAAATTGTAGCATTTCCGACCGAAACAGTTTATGGTATCGCAGCAAAGTCGTCTGCTGCTGACGCAGTTGCCAAACTGTTCGACGCAAAGGCACGATCAACGGGAAAACCAATGAGCTTGGCGATCGGCTACGATGATTCCCTCGACAACTATGCACAAAACCCAACGGCGATAATGTACCGACTCGCCCGCCGCTGCTGGCCCGGCCCGCTAACAATGGTAATTCAAGCCACCGAACAGCCCGCGGGACTTTCTAACGAATCACTCGCATTGCTAGCCCCAAATAATTGGCTCGGACTGCGAGTTCCTAGCAACGAGGTTTTACTCAGCGTACTCGATCAACTCGACGAACCGTTGGTGCTTACAAGTGCCAACAAAAGCGACCAAGCAGATGCAACCACGGCGATCGAAGTCGCTGAACAACTCGACGACAACGTTCAACTAATCCTCGACGGTGGTCCTACTAAAATCGGCACGCCGTCCACGGTAATCAAGATTCACGAACACCACATAGAAATTCTCCGTAACGGAGCACTCACGCGCGATCAAATCCAAACCGCCTTACAGCTGGAAATCGTAATTGTCTGCACCGGTAATACGTGCCGTAGCCCTATGGCTGAAATGTTGCTCAAAAAGAAATTAGCGGCAGCGAACGGCATCCCAATGGAACAACTTCCCCAACACGGCATTCATGTCTGCTCTGCCGGAATCACAGCAAACAATGGCTCGCCGGCTGCGGGTCAAGCCATTGACGTACTTGGCAGACAAGATCTCGACTTAACGTGCCACAGTAGCCAACCATTGAGCTATGCACTAGCCAACAGCGCTGATTTAATCCTTACATTATCGAATTCCCATCAACACGCAATTATCAATGAATGGCCAGAATTCGCCGATAAAACCTCGCTGCTGGCACATGACGGCTCTAGCGTCAGCGATCCAATCGGAGGTTCGTATGAGATTTATCAACAATGTGCCGCGCAAATCGATACCCACCTTGATAAACAGCAAAGTCGCATCAATAATCTAATCATTCCTGATCAGGATATTATAAGAGAGTAAAAAAGATGAAACTTACTATTGGTAGTGACCACCGCGGCTACCGTGTCAAACAAAAGATCGTTGATTACCTAAATAGAAACGGTCACCAGTGTCACGATGTCGGTACAAACAGCGATCAAAGCGTCGATTACCCTGACATTGCACAAGCAGTGAGTCGTGACGTTTGCACTGGCGACAGCGCGCGGGGAATCCTTATATGCGGGACTGGGATTGGCATGGCAATTGCCGCTAATAAATACCCAGGAGTACGAGCTGCATCTTGCCACGATGAAATAACCGCCGAAATGAGTCGTCGCCACAACGATGCCAATGTACTCTGTCTATCGGCGGACCTCTTCGGCGAACGCAACGTCGAACCCTTGCTACAACTCTGGCTGAATACCGATTTTGAAGGTGGCCGACATGAACGCCGCGTGCAGAAAATCAGTGAAATAGAGAACTCTCTCGATTCCAAATAACCGCACGCACCGCCTACGCTTACAGAATTATCAAAGCTTGCCGAATTTTCATATTCGTGCAAATTCGTATTAATTAGTGGTCGTAACGGTCGCGCCGAATAGAGCGTCTGTTTTTTTCTCGCGAACGTGCATTCACAGATAATTACACCTTGCTTGCCGGCTAATAGCGATTAAATTCAAGGACATAGCTTATAAAAGCTACGGGGCAACCCATGAAGCATCTTTGCTCAATACACCTCACGCGAATCTCTAATCATAAAATTGAATCCGATGCACGAAACCAGTTTACCTGAGAGCGAAGTCGAACAATTGCTGCATAACGCGCAACTACGAGACCAACTCGAACCTTTTTTCGACGAATCGATCGCCCTAGTCGACGTCACGGAAATGTCGACATCCGAAGAGAATCAATTCCTAGAATCGATGCTCACTTGGGAATACGCCCCCGTGCTTCCAATAAGCCAATGGTTCGAACCCGAACTCAGTTTGCCGCAACCTGAAACACTGTCCAACCGCGATCTTTCGAAAATGTTGTGGGACACACTTCAACGCCTCGCTGAACAAAATATCTTTCTACAATACACCGATCACCTGTCCGATCGAGAACTGTTCTGCGTCTTGGTTCGCGACATCCTTACAGCAACTGAAAAGAAGCTCGACATCAGCAACAACCCTATCGTGTGGCGACTTGTCGACAATGAATCGGATCCTGATATGTGGCTTACCTATTACGCCACCGATGAACAACGCTATCTCTGGCAACTGGAACACGGGCAAACTCCGCCAACATCCAAATCTTTGCAATTTCCACGACAACTGCCACGCCCCACGTAATGCGAAGCAACATTTACGACGCCATTAAAACAGATCGTGACTTCGACACACTGGCAATTAACCCCGACAGTTGCCATACTAGATGTGCCCCTTGCGTATAAAATTGCTTAAACTGTAGTGGCTAAATTTACCCACCAGTTTACTCCGGACGCAAAACGCAGGGCGAACTGGGCCCTTACTCCCTCAAGAAAGACATCGTTATGCTTTATCGTGCTCTATCCCTTACTCTGCTGCTCCTCATATTCGCCTCAAGCCTCACAGCGCAAAATCCGAGTGCCGACCTATCCAACATTCCACCGTCACGCTCAACCTACTTTGGCCGGCGCATCGCCCAAACCATGCACTTCAACGGTGCTCCTTGGCTCATCCGTGACAATCGTGAAAATGAGGAACGCTGTTCAGTCATGCTCGGGCAACTCAAGCTCAAAACAGGAATGACCGTCTGTGACATGGGTTGTGGTAATGGCTTCTACGCTTTGAAAATGGCGAAAATGGTCGGCCCGCAAGGCACAATCTTAGGCGTCGACGTACAACCACAGATGTTACAATTCCTGCGCACGCGAATGGAAAAAGAGGGGATCGACAACATCACTCCTATTCTGGGATCCTTTCATAATCCACATCTACCGCGCAACACCGTCGACGTCATACTCATGGTCGACGTCTATCACGAATTATCACATCCCGAGATCATGTTACGGGCCATGCGTGATAGTCTAAAACCCAACGGCCAAATAGTTCTTTTGGAATACCGTGAAGAAGATGATAAAGTGCCTATTAAACCTTTACACAAAATGAACAAGATTCAGATACTTAAAGAATACGCAGCTAATGGTTTTCGTATTGCCAGCCAATTTGACAAGTTACCTTGGCAGCACATGATGTTCTTTGAAAAAGATCCCGACTGGCAAACAAACAGCAAATAATAAGAATTTCTCTGCTACAACTTCCAGACAAGCACAAGTGAATAGGTAAGATCGTTTGGTCGTCTGCCATGCGGAGTACTATCATATCGGTCTACCATCGAGAGCTTCAAACTCCAACCATGCGCTTTATCGATGACGATTTTCCACGACGCTTTGGACTCGAACCGATACTCGCTGAAATCAGACCAATCTGGATAATAGTCCGCAGTTGTTTGCACACTCTGCCGCGGCGATATATTACACTGGGCGATCATGCCAAAATCCGCCTCAGGTATCACTTGGTCATCAACTCCACCTAACTCCTGCGACACCCCAGCGCCAACTCGCCAACTCAGCGTCACCTGTTCCTCATCGACAAACATCTTTTGCAATCCCGCATTCGCTTTCATCCGAATATCAAACTGTTTGAACTCGTCATACTCCAATCCCCCTTTAACAAACCAACTCAAGGGGTTGTCTTTTCTGATCCAGAAATGAGCAATATCGACCAACGTGCGATGCGTCGTTAATATGCCACTCGCGCGTTTCTTGGAAAAATCCAAATCTAGATCAAATCGCCCCGGCGCCGTTTTTCGCGCCAAGTCGAATCCGGCAAACACGCTAAAGGTTGTTGAATTTCCATGGGCACCATGACTACTAAACTCAACACTGCCATCCCAAATATCTCGATCTAAACGCAGCGTCGGCACCCAAAATCCAAGGTTCTCGGTAAACACATCAATCTCACCCTCTGGAAAAGGAGGCGCATCTATTTCGAATGCGTACGCTTGGAGACTCCGACCTAAATTATTTACACCCTCGCGCCAATTAGGAGCATGTAAGACACGTTGCCCAGCTGGATGTAACGCCACGGGTTTATCAGCAGCTTCCGATTGCTTAGCGGCGAGGACCGCGCACGTGGGAACACATGCTAGTAACAGTGCATAAAACGATCTACGGACGGACATTTACGACAGATTGGGACAAAAGGAACAACGGTGTACAAATACGAAGACAATTTATACTAAATTTTTTGCCCGCGAGCGATATCAAATATGTTTGGTGGCACTTACCACGAAACGCAAAACATGCCACCGCTATTGTGTCCGCAGGTTGCAATAGAGATCCGTTAACCGTCGGGTAATCACGCCTGGCGAGCCAGTACCAATCTGGTTGCCATCCACTTCGCGAACGGGGACGACTTCCGCCGCGCTGCCGGTCAGAAAACATTCATCGGCTGTGTACACATCCTCAAGCGTCATTATCACTTCTTCGACTTGAATACCATCCTCACGTGCCAATTCCATAACAGCGCCACGGGTCACTCCCTTAAGCACACCCGCTGAAACCGGCGGTGTTTGCAGCACACCCGAATTCACAATAAAAATATTGTCGCCTGTACACTCAGCTACTTCACCTTCGTGATTGAGCATCAAAGTTTCCGCACAACCCGCTTTGAGACCTTCGATTTTCGCAAGGATGTTATTCAAGTAATTCAGCGATTTGATTTGCGGATCAAGCGCTAATGGATGGTTGCGAATTGTTTTGGCGGTTACAATCGCTAGACCGTTTTCGTAGAATTCATCAGGGTAGAGTGTGATCATATCCGTGATGATGATCACTTGAGCCTGAGAGCATTTAGTGGGATCCAACCCTAGTGACCCTGAACCACGTGTCACAATTAAACGGATGTAACCATCACGAAGGTCATTAGCAGCAAGCGTGCTATTTACCGCAATTTCCATTTCCTCTGGAGAGATGGGTATCGTCAATTCGATCTTACTCGCCGAAGTCCATAATCGATCCAAATGTTCGCGCATCCGAAACACTTGGCCAGCATAACATCGCATTCCCTCAAACACGCCGTCACCATAGAGTAGTCCATGATCATACACGCTGATCTTAGCATCCTGTTTGTCGAATAGCGTTCCATTGATATAAATTTTCAGTGACATATCTTTATGCTAAATACCCATGCAATAAATATTCAATTCTTCGATTGTTCTTTCAACATCCAGTCTAATGGGTAACCGCGAATCTGAGTAGCGTGGAATTAGCATATAAGGCCTGACGACGCACTTTCCTGTGTGGGGATGAACCGTCGGAACCCCCAGGTCAATTAGGCACTCAGTTGGTTCTCCAACAGTAAGAAACGTGAGATCGTAAGTCCCCCCCGCGCAAACTGAGCGACTCACATCGTTCGCACTCGACCTTCAACAAGATGGACCGTACGATCAGCCTGCTCGGCAATCGCATCGTCATGCGTGACCACTACCACCGTCAAGCCTTGCTCACGATTCAGATCTCGCAATATCTCCATAATCTCATCACCCGCTTGCCGATCTAAATTGCCAGTGGGTTCATCTGCCAATAGTAATTGCGGATCTGCAATAAGCGCTCGGGCAATCGCAACACGCTGCATTTCACCGCCCGACAACTCACGGGGACGATGCTTCAATCGATGACTCAGACCCACCTTGTCCAACAACTCTATCGCGCGGCGGCGGTTTTTACGCCGTCCCAGCATATACTTGGTGAAACCATAGCGAATCATCAGCGGCATCAATACATTTTCCAAGGCACTAAGTTCCGGCAGCAAATGATAAAACTGAAATACGATTCCAATATATCGATTCCTCAGGATGTCACGTGACTTGGCAGGCAAATTATCAATCCGATTTCCTTCGAAGAATATTTCACCGTCATCAGGTTGGTCAAGCGTCGCTAATAAGTGTAAAAGAGTGCTTTTCCCTGAACCGCTTGTCCCAACAATTGCTTGAAACTCACCTTCCCTAACTTCGAAATCCACTCCTTTTAAAACCGGAATTTCAACTTTACCCTTGCGATAACTCTTCGTTAAACCCGTTGCACGCATCACCCGTGGCGCCATTGCCCAATGAAGATGGGGGGATTGCTCGGCAACCTTCAATATTTTTGACTGTGGTAATTTATAGGCACTACTCATACCGCAATGCCTCCACGGGATGAAGCTTGGCGGCTTTGCGAGCGGGCAATACACTGGCTATTACGGCAATACCGACTGCACCGAGCACAACCCACAGACACGTCAGGGGATTCACGACGACCGGAATCTCGGAAAAATAATAAACCGTTGGGTCAAATACCTCTTGGCCAGTTACCTTTTCTATCCAGCTTGCCACAACATTAATTTGGTCAACAAACAGCAACCCCAACGCTAATCCTGCCAGCGACCCAGCGATACCGAGTGATAACCCGTAGCCCAAGAAAATACTCATCACGCCACGACTCGGCGCGCCCAAACTCTTAAGGATTCCAACATCTCGTGTCTTTTCGACGACAATCATAAAAAAAGTGGCTAAGATACCAAAGCCAGCGACTGCAATGATCAAGAACAACAAGATATTCAAGATTGTTGTTTCCAACTGCACCGCGGACAACAGCGGGCCTTGCATGTCGCGCCAAGTTTGAATTTGATAACCGAACTGTTGCAGCGGAAACCGCGCCTGTAGACGATCACGAACCATGTCCAAGTCGGCCCCTGCCCGCAATTTAATTTGAATAGCAGAAACACTCGCCACACCCGTTTCCGCGGTGATCATGCCTCGCAGATTTTGCAATTTACTCAGCGGCACAAAAGCGAATGACGAATCGTATTCACTCATCTCACTTTCATAAAAATCAACAATTGTAAATGAGTCGCTCACCGCCTTTGGTGGCTGACCCGTATTGGGGAAAGTGATTTTGACATCGTCTCCAGGCAATGCAAAATAATAATCCATCAAATCGCCTTCGACATCGCGACCTCGCAAACTGCAAATGGAAATCCCTAAAACAATTCCTGTGTGCTGCTCCGTCGCCGCATCAAATGTCAACTGCGGAGCGTTCTCCGTCTGAAACGGTACCGCTGGCAGGCTGCCTTGTTGCCCAACTCCACGAGGACCGTTGTCCAGCGGTCCCTGTAATGCTGGCAATTCTTCGATGGAATCGGGCAATGCTGGTAGCTCTGCTGGCGTTTGAGAATCATCCACCAACTCAAATGGCGGCGATGTTATCAATGCGGCATCATTGGAGGCAACAGCACCGTTTTCGACCTGGTCTGTAATATTCCTTTGTTCCCACTGTGCCGCAACGCGCCGCCGAGCCCAACCAGCTACGGGGAATTTTTCCTTGCGGCCACGACCGTAATCGTTCTCACGCAATAAGAACTCCATCTGATCTCGATTAAGCGGATGCAGTAAATGTTGCTCAAACTCAGAAACGTCAGAATAGGTAGTCGCATCGATGCCAATGAGGTTAATCGGTTGAGTAATCCATTGCCCGCGAATATTGTCGCGAAAATTAATCATTGCCGGCACTGAAACTGTGGCCGTCATGGCCACAATCTCATCGCCGGCAACCTTACGGATTTCCTCCATGTGCCACTCAGAATCTGGCAAGCCGTTGAGATTGTGGCTGCGAACAACGATATCGGAAAGGATTCCGTGCAAACGGTCATGCATTTCAACTGTAAAGCCAGCCATTACGCTGTTGACGACAATGAGAGTCGCCACGCCTAGCGTTACGCTCACAATCGAGGCCAAGGCAATATAACGGCTCCTCAGATACCGCCATGATAGCAATACTTTGTACATGCCAATCCTTTGGCTGGGGCTGGAAACCTCGCGCTAGTGGAAAGTCTCTCACCAATAATGTATTTAAGTTTTTGTGCCGTACGTGACACATAAACGTGCTGGTAATTCTATTGTTCGGGCTGCTCTGGACGCAATAAAGGAAACAGAATTATTTCCCGAATCGACTGGGAATTGGTCAATAACATTACCAACCGGTCAATTCCTACACCTAAGCCGCCCGTCGGCGGCATGCCATGACGTAAAGCGCGAATAAAATCCGAGTCCATTTTGGCCATCGAGTCCTCATCCGATAAACCTGCAAGTTGAGTTTGAAACAACTCTTGCTGCAAATCCGGATCGTTTAATTCGGTGTAAGCGTTTGCGATTTCCATACCGCGAATAAACAACTCGAACCGTTCAGCAATTTCGGGATTGTCCTTTTTACGTTTAGTCAGCGGGCAAATACTCGCAGGATAATCGATCACGAAGACTGGCCCCACCAAAGAATCCTCAACCTTCTCCTCGAAGATCTCATTCTTGATGACATCCAAGTGGCGACCCTCGACTTCGATACCGATTTTCGTCGCATATTTTTTCACAGCTTCTTCGTCACTCGGTTCGATACCCGTCTGTTCCGTAAACAGTTCGAGATACGTCCGTCGCTGAAATGGCGGAGTAAAATCTACCATGTGTTCACCGTACGGAACGACGTAACCGTTGCCGAGCGCATCGAGTGCGTTAACTATCAAGTTTTCCGTCAAATCCATCATGCTGCTATAGTCGCCAAATGCCTGATAAAGCTCAAGCATCGTAAACTCAGGATTATGCTTCGGACTGATTCCTTCATTGCGATAGACTCGCCCTAATTCATACACACGTTCCATGCCACCAACGATCAAACGCTTTAAATGCAATTCCAAGGCAATTCGCAAATACAATTCAAGACCCAACGCGTTGTGGTGAGTCATAAAGGGCCGAGCAGCAGCGCCACCGGCGATCGAATGTAATGTTGGCCCCTCGACCTCAGCGAACCCTGCGGTATTGAGAGTGCTGCGAATCGAAGAAACAATTTTAGTGCGATCTAAGAACCGTTGTCGCACGCCCTCGTTGTACGCCAAGTCAACATAACGCCGACGTTGCCGCAATTCGGGGTCCGTCATCCCTACATGCTTGGCCGGAGGTGGCTCGAGCGACTTGGTTAAAAAGTGTAGTTTCTCAGCAAAAATGGTCAACTCGCCGGTATTGGTAACACCGAGGCGACCGTCGACACCAATGATATCGCCTAAGTCAAACAAACCAGCTAAATCAAAATCCTCATCACCAACTTGCTTCTTACCAATAAATAATTGGATACTGCCAGACCAATCCTGAATATCAATAAATCGCAATTTCCCTTTATCACGCTGCAGCATAATTCTGCCAGCAGCTCGAACAGTCGGCCTCACCTCTGCGCCAGGCCCTTGATCACTACGCCATTGCCGCATATTTACGCGTTCTTCGACATCACATTCCAAATCCGGAAGATCTATCAGCGTACCGTCTTCCTGCTGAAACTGAATTTCACTAAGGCGATCCCGAATTTCACCTATTAGTTGGCGGTCATCAAATCGGCTGCCCCATGGATCGATACCAAGTTTTTGGATCTGCCGTAATTTATCACGGCGGGCAACAACGTGCATTTGTTGATCTTGTTCACTGCTGCCTTGCTCCGAGGCAACATCTGTCGGCTCAGGTTGCTCGGGCTGATCACTTTGCGATTCGGTCATAGTAGATTTTCGCATATCTCGTTGGTTATTTATTAAAACGTCGTATTTTAATGGAATCAGCTTTGCCT
Source organism: Planctomycetaceae bacterium (assembly GCA_018660825.1). Taxonomy (GTDB): domain Bacteria; phylum Planctomycetota; class Planctomycetia; order Pirellulales; family Pirellulaceae; genus UBA721. The sequence goes on from JABJJO010000205.1 coordinate 40,506, forward strand.
GTAAGCCCCAATGTAACTAAACGAGCGCCAACTAGGGTAAAATAGATATCGAACAAGATACCACTTTTTTAAAGCGTTACGCCCCCTAAATCCACATGTCAGACAACCTCACGCAACATCAAACCGATGGCGATCATGACCGATCGCGACAACTGAGTATGCAGTCGACTGATTCGCATGCCGATATTCCTGGCGTGCAAATTACTCGACTGCTAGGAACCGGTGCCTATGGCGAAGTCTGGGTCGGAATCGATAAAAACACGAACCGACAAGTAGCCGTAAAATTCTTTCACCATCAAAGTGGCGTCGACTGGCAACTGCTCAGCAAGGAAGTTGAAAAGCTAGTGTCACTCGCTACCCAGCGGTATGTCGTACAACTTCTAGACGTTGGCTGGGACGCATCCCCTCCCTACTATGTCATGGAATACCTCGAGGATGGTTCCTTAGATCAATTCATCAAAGCTACTGATTCAATTAGCATCCAGCAAGCCGTCGAACTTTTCCATGACATTACCACCGGATTAACCCACGCTCACAACAAAGGCATTTTACACTGCGACCTCAAACCGGCCAACATCTTATTAGATGCGGATCGCCGTCCACGCATAGCAGATTTTGGTCAATCGCGACTTTCCACTGACCAATCTCCTGCTTTGGGAACACTGTTTTTCATGGCACCTGAGCAAGCGGATCTAGATGCCAGTCCCGATCAACGCTGGGATGTTTATGGACTAGGAGCAATTCTCTATACACTACTTGAAGGTTCTGCCCCCAATCGCAGCGAAACTGACCTCAAGAAAATTGAAACGTCCGGCGGCCTTAAAAAGCGTCTTAAATCGTACCAAACCACGATTAACAATGCTGGCAACCCCGCAGATTCAATGCTGCGACCTGATATTGATCCGCCACTACGGCAAATTATCCGCAAATGCCTTGCCGCCGATCCCCAAGAACGTTTTTCATCGGTCCGAGATATTCTCGACGCGTTGCAGCACCGACAAACGACCCGAGACCGCCGACCACTTACAATCCTAGGTATTTTTGGTCCCATTCTCCTGCTCGCAATCATGGCAATCTTTAGCAGCCTGTGGTACCAGCAAGCAGTTGCTGATGCAGAACTGGCCGTACGCGAACGTGTTTATGAAAGTAATGCTTGGATTTCACGGCACGTTGCACTCAGTGTTAAAGACGAACTCCGCAACTACTATAACATCGTGGAACAAGAATCCTCCCAAGGAGAATTGCCTAACGTTATTACAACTATCCTCGGTTCCTCTGGGCTGCAAAATATCCACGCCGATCGTCAACCGTGGGTGAAATTAACGCCGTCACAAAAAGCATTTAAAGATGACCCGCAACGACTGCCGTTGGATGACGTTCTGAACAGACGAATTCAACACTACCACCAAGAGTTCGAACTCGACAAAACGAAACCTAAAATTGCAAGTTTATTTATTGTTGGCCCACAAGGCGACATGCTGGGCATTGCATTTAGCCCCGGTGAAAAACGTGGCCCGCAATCTATCGGCCGCTATTACGGTTATCGCAATTATTTCCACGGAGGTCCCCGAGACCTTGCCCAAGATATTGAGTCCAGAGCAATCGCGACAATCAGTAATACACATCTGTCCCGTGCCTTTCAAAGTACAACGACGAAAAAATGGAAAATTGCAATTACAACTCCAATCTATAGGCCCACCAATCAAGCTAGCCAAGCAGATATATCCGAACCATCAAATCACGGGGAACTCATCGGGATTATGGCCGTGACGGTAAACCTCGGTGATTTTTCGTCTTTAAAAAATGATGATTTAATTGAGAACCATTTCGCAGTATTTATCGACGGTCGAGCGGGATCTGAAACCGGAGGAGGCCAGAGCCGCGGTACGATTCTACAACATCCCGCTATGGACGAGCTTGATTCCACTCCTGAAAAACCATTTCAACTTTCGGCAAAACAATTCAGAGGCTTGCTGCAGAAAAAAGAGTCGCTTTACAGAGATCCCGTTGGTGAAGCCGGAATAGAAAAATATCGTGGCAAGTGGATTGCCGCACTCGAACCCGTATTGCTCCCAGACGAAACGTCTTCGACATGGAACAGCGAAAAAAGCCATCTTAAGATTCTGGTACAAGAAAGTTACTTGCAAGCGACTTTACCCATTCGAGAATTAGGACGAAAACTAATCCTCGAGGGTATCTTCGCTGCGGCGGTCATCCTGATCGTCGTCAGCGCCCTCTGGTTCTTCGTCATCCGAAAATTTTCGCAACCCGTCGGCAAAGCATAACATTCGTGCTAATGAGCGTTAATTTATGGTCGCAGGACGTCGCGCATCACGTGCCCATGCACATCCGTCAAACGGCGCTCAATTCCGTTGTGATAGAACGTCAACCGTTTATGGTCTAATCCCAACAAATGCAGAATCGTCGCGTGAAAATCATAAACTGTCGATACATTTTCGACGGCCCGATGTCCAAAATCATCCGTTGCGCCATAGGAAAACGGCGCTTTCACCCCCGCGCCCATCATCCAAGCAGTAAATCCCGAGGGATTATGATCTCGACCACTCGCACCACTCTGAAACGTCGGCATCCTGCCAAATTCCGTTGTCCAAACCACTAACGTATCCTGCAACAACCCTCGTTGTTTTAGGTCCGTTAGCAATGCCGCTACCGGTTGGTCTAACACGGGACCGTGTAAACTGTATTGATCCTTCAGTTTCTTATGCCCATCCCAATTACTTGTCCCCTCGCCCCCAGTTTGATACGAACCATTGAAAAGCTGGATAAAGCGAACGCCCTTTTCCACCAGTCGTCGAGCTAGGATGCAATTCTTAGCAAAACTCGCTCGCAAAGTGTTACTGGTGTCATCAGCCGCATACATCTTTAAAGTAGCGGCTGTTTCGGTCGAGAGATCACTGATCTGCGGTACCGATAACTGCATGCGAGCGGCCAATTCGTAGCTTGCTATCCGAGCAGCTAATTGGGTGTCTCCTGGAAAACGAGCTAAATGGCGATCGTTCAACCGCTTTAGAAACTCACGTGTAGCAACGTCTTCACTCTTGGATAAAGAGGTCGGTGGTAACAGATTTCGAATGGGATTCGAGGCATTGAAGGCAGTACCTTGAAACGTCGCTGGCAAAAACCCAGGTCCCCAATTATTAACGCTCGATTGCGGAGTCCCTCGTGGATCAGGAATCGCAACGAATGCTGGCAGCTCGGCCGTCTCACTACCGAGGGCATAGGTTGCCCACGACCCGATACTGGGAAAGCCGTCCAGCGTAAAACCGGTCGACATGAAGTTCTCGCCCGGACCATGCGTATTTGTTTTACTTGTTAGGGAATGGATGAACGCCATGTCATCGGCATGTTCACCAATATGATCTACTAAAGTAGATATCATCTTGCCACTCTCACCACGAGGCTTAAACTGCCAAGGGCTACGCGTAATATTCCCTTGTTTACCTTGGAACGTCACAAGGTCGGAAGCTCCTGGTAGCGACTCCCCGTCACGCTTAATCAACTCGTGCTTATAGTCAAACGTATCTAAATGGCTACAAGCCCCTGCGCAGAAAATCATAATCACATTCTTCGCTGCCGCTGGAAAATGTGGATCGCGCGAAGCATGCGGGTGCTCGGGATCAATCTGAGGTCGAATCGTCGTCGCGTTTTCTTCTGCGTGTGCTAACAATGAATTGTCACTCAACAATTTTGTCAGCGCAATGCTACTCAAGCCGAACGCCATATCGCCCAGCGCCGACCGGCGACTCAATAAGTGACGTCCTCGCATTGGCATTTGCCTGTGATGTTTCATAAATAATACTCGCTTGCTTAGTCGTCTATCTATCTCTATTGAACAAACAAAAACTCATTGGAATTAAACAACACTCGGCAGAATGCCGCTAATCCATACTGTTCAATAAACCGCTTGCTATCTTTAACTTCATCCAGCGTTGGTTTGCGAGCATAAAAGTAAACATAGGCTGCCCGAATTTGTCCTGACACGGACTCGGGGTCTTCAACAATCAGACGCTCAGACATAATTTGTGACTGCTGGATTACAAATTTACTATTCAAGAGGTTCAATGCCTGTAGTGGAGTGGTCGACCGACTGCGTTTAGCAACAACCTGACTGGCATCGGGACAATCAAACACACCAAAAACACCATCCTGCTCTTGTCGCACCTTCGTTTGATAAATCATCCGCCGCCAATGCTCCGGACCGTACTGTTCAATTGGAAAATAATGTCGCACGTTTTCCATCTCGACTTCGAACCCAGAAAACCCTGGACCACCGCGCCGTAAATCCAGCACACCAGAAACCGCCAGGATCGAGTCTCGTATCGCTTCCGCCTCTAACCGTCGCGGAGGAAACCGCCATAAATATCGCGAATCGCCATCTTTCTTGAGTGCCTTAGTCCGCGGGGTGCTGACCTGACGAAACGTCGCCGATTCTAGTATCAAGCGGTGAATATGTTTGAGACTCCACTGGTTTTCTCGCAGCTCACAAGCCAAATAATCCAGTAAAGCGGGGTGCGTAGGCGATGTCCCCGCTGCTCCAAAATCACTAGGCGTATCAACAATTCCAATACCAAAGCAATGCTGCCAAATTCTATTCACAATCACCCGAGCGGTTAACGGATTCTCTGGTGCCACGATCCATTTACCTAAACGTTCCCGGCGTTGTTTTTCGGGAGCATCGCTGGCCAAACCTAAACTACCTAGAATCTCAATAGCATCCGGCTTCATTTGTTCTCGTGGTGCCTGCGGGTCACCTCGATATAATCGGAAAATAGCTGGCGGCGTGGTAAACGTGCCGGCATACACCACCTGAGACTTGCTGAGATGCGTCATCTGCTGCCGTAACGATTGTAGTTGCACGACAGATTCCTCGAGCAAAGATCGTTTCGCGGCAGCGACTTGGCTAAAATCGTATTCAACGACCGCCGCCACGGCGTTTTTGTCATACGGCAATCGATCTTTGTGTGTAGCAACGGTTGTCCATTGATCGGGTTGCAAAGCAATTTCTATTTTGTATTGAACTGGCAAGCGATCTCGAAACTTGCCTTCCTGATCACGCGCCCAGTGGATTCGGTCAATCTCAACGGGCTCGGGGAACTCGAGTTGGATCCAGCCCGCCCCATTTTCAGCAGAAATCCAACTATGCGAATTCCCAACAATTCCGTCATTAATATGCGCAATCTTGTGCTTGGGGTTGTTGGGATACTCCGAGGATGCGTTAGCCTTGACGCCGAGATTTGATAACGACACGTTTTCGGATTTCGAGAACACCGATAATTCGTCAATACACGGTTGCCCGCTAGTGCAACGGAAAACCGTAAATCGCACAAAACGTGTTACTGCAGCATCAAACCGTTCTTCATTAAATTTCGCGGTCACAGAATCTCGTAGATCCGGCGTGACAACGTAGCGGGATAGGTCTTCATCAATTGATTCAATCTCGGCCGCTACCTTTTGCCGTTGATTCTGCGTATCAAGGGTCACAGGCAACTCGCGTTCAGCATGATTCACTCCCGCAAACACTGCCTGCAACGAGTAATAGTCCTTTTGGGAGATCGGATCGAATTTGTGGGAATGGCAACGCGCGCAACCGAGCGTAAGTCCCAAGAAAGTCGTTCCCGTAGTATTGATCATATCCGCAAGTTCGTCCTGACGTTGCAACTCGCGGAAATCGGGGTCTTGGCTTTTCACCATGTCGTTCGGGCCAGCAACAAGAAATCCCGTAGCGCGTGGCGCGTCCAATGCATCGCCCGCGAGTTGTTCGAGTACAAACTGGTCGTAGGGTTTGTCGGAATTAAGCGACTCGATCACATAGTCGCGGTACGGCCAAGCGTTGACCCGTTCACGATTAACTTCAAATCCAGTTGTTTCGCCAAAACGTACTAGGTCCAACCAATGCCGCGCCCAACGTTCACCGTAGTGCGCACTCGAAAGAATTTCAGCGACCAAGGCAGAGTAATCCTGGTGTTTCTTGAGTCGAGCTATCTGTGCTGGCGTTGGTGGTAAACCATGTTCAACGAGCCGTAGTCGTCGTAATAATTCAATCGGGGATGCCGTTGAAGAAGGCTCTAACCCTTGTTGCTCAAGTGCATCCAAAATGAACCTATCAATGTCATTGCGGACCCAACTACTGCTATTCGTTGGAACTGCAGGCCGTTGGATTGGCTGAAACGACCAATGGTCAGTTGTCAGTTCTGTCGCATCTGGTTGACCCGGCCAAGGTATTCCCATGTCAATCCATTTGCGGAGCACACCAATTTCAGTTGCCGTAAGTTGCGAGTCTTTAGGGGGCATTTTTAAATCTTCATTAAGCCCAGCAACTACTTGAATCAGAAAGCTCTTATCACTTTTCCCAGAGACGATCGCCGGTTCTCCAAAATCGCCACCGCGCAAAAGTGACGCTTTTTGATCAACGCGCAATCCACTTTCTTGCAATTTTGGCCCGTGGCATTTCAGACAGTGCTTTGTCAGAATTGGAGCGACATCTTTGGTATAGGTTACATCGTGCTGTGCTGCGGGAGGCAAATCATCAATAGCTTTGGTGATGCTATTCCCGCCAGCAACTAGCGCAACGGCGAACATAAATCGCGTCAAATAGGCTAATTGTAAGTTGATCCCCTGAGACATACGCCACTCCGTACAACCAATGCCCTAATAATACCTTATTGATACCATTTCGCCGAAGCTACATTATACCAACATTCAATACGTGATTTCGATTGTAGTCTATAATATAGAAAGACTACCCAGTACCACTCTGTCCTATTGCGAACCGGCAACCAATTCCATGTCTTATTTACTTGCACAAGGACCCCAGCTAGAAAATCGCTGGCGTCGCGAGTTGCCTGCATCAGACACAGTGCTGCTCGGTAGAAGTGCAACCCACTGGCAAGTTACCTGGGACGCGAGTATCTCACGCCAGCACGTTGAATTGCAACTGACCACAAATGGCCTTAGCGTAAAAAAACTGGAGCAGGCGGGGAATCCGGTTTTCCATAATGGCGAACAGCAAAACGCACTGTTGTTACAGCCGGGTGAGCACTTTGTCATAGGCAAAACAACCTTCACCTATTCGGAGTCCGAAGTCATTGCGACACTGGACCACTCAACACCGGCGATCGAACAGACATTTTTGCTCGATGATTTACAGCATGTTCAATTTGATAAAACTCCGCAACGCATTGATTTGTTAAGTCAGCTTCCAGATCTCATTTCCAATGCTGGCGACGACCATGAGTTATTCAGTAAACTCGTAACTTGGCTCATGCTGGGAATACCTCGAGCAGCTGGTATTGCCTTTGTGTCCTGGAAAGCAGATCAACAAATCCCACAGGGCGTCGAAGTGTTGTATTGGGATAGCCGTGGAATAAAAAGTGAAAAATTTACACCGAGCCAACAGTTGATTCAGCAGACAATTGAAGCAGATGTCAGTACATTGCATTTTTGGAACCAGGATTCCGAATCTGAATACACTGAGTTGCAAGGTATTGACTGGGCATTCTGCATTCCCATTGGTGGATCTAGTTGCTCCGGTTGGGGGTTATATATTGCGGGGCGTAGTGAATCGAACACCGCTCTACCTGAGGACTCTGAGCAACAATTAAACATCAAAATCGACATGAAGTATGCTCAGCTTGCCGCCTCAACACTCGGCAAACTTCGTACACTCAAATTCCTACAACGTACGGAAACCCACTTTCGACAGTTCTTTCCAGATGTCGTTGTTGACGCCTTGCAGAGCACTACACCAGAAGAACTTTTGAGCCCGCGAGAGTGCGAGGTCTCAGTGTTATTTTGTGACCTGCGTGGATTTGCGCGCACTAGCGAACAATCAAAACACGACCTCATGCGATTGTTGCAAACAACCAGTCAATCACTGTCGGTGATGACGCGACAAATCCTTGATCACCACGGTGTCATCGGAGATTTCCACGGTGATGCGGCAATGGGGTTTTGGGGTTGGCCTGTTGCCACCGACGACGGTTCTGAGGCGCTGCGCGCATGTCAGACCGCCCTAGCCATTACGGCAGAATTTACAAAACAAGCAGAACCAACTCGAGCAACGATTGGAATTGCCTCGGGATTAGCAGTCGCAGGGAAAATTGGATCCGACGATCAAGTAAAAGTTTCTGTGCTCGGGCCAATCGTCAATTTAGCCGCCCGACTCGAATCGATGAATCGACAGTTCAACACCATGATTCTTGTCGATGAAGCAACGGCTCAAGTGGTTGAGCGAGCTAAATTTCCACTCGATACAGTAAAGCTCGCAACAGTTCGTCCGCTAGGAATGGAAACGGACACAGGCATTTATATGTTGTTAACGCAGGCAGAATTGCAAAACAACATTGAGTCCTACGAACGATATAGTGTGGCGTTACAAGCGATTGAGAAGGGAGACATGCTAACTGGAACAGCAAGCCTTAAAACACTTTTGGCTGACTACCCCACACAAGCGGGTTTCGCCCAGTTTATCCTTGAGCACATCAGTCAACAAGCATCGCACGTCATTCACTTACACGATAAATAAATCAATCCGCTTTAGTCGTTGTGGATCCGAGCACCTAAGCTACGAAGCTGATTGAGCTGTTTTTTTGTGCTGCGGGCTAACGGGTTCTCACTGACGTAGATTTTCCAAAACGGTGAAAATCGTTTTTGCCCGTCGCTATCAGCGGTAGCCATTTCAACAAGCACGCTAAGGTCAACGACTTCGTTACCTGTCAAAAGTAAGTACTTGAGTTCGGTAAATTTTGCTAACGGAGCAAGATCTACTACTTTGTTATTTCGCAGGTCTAGTGAGGAGACGCGAGTGAGTCCGCTCAGAGAATCAAGTTTTGTGATTTTGTTTTCATCTAGATAAAGTGACCACAGTTTTGTTAATTCAGCGATGGCTGAGGTGTCTTGGATTTGATTCCCCGAGAGATACAACGAACGCAGGTTAGTAAGTGATTTAAGTGGTGCGAGATCGGAAATTTCATTATTGGAAAGTTTGAGATACTGCAGAGCCTCGAGGTTCGCGAGGGCTGAAAGATCGGAGATTTTATTGCCTGCCAAATTCAAGGATTGAATATTTTTGAGTTCTGCGAGTGCCGCGACGTCAGCAATTTCGTTGTCGGATAAAATTAGCTGTGCTAAGCTTCGGCATTTTTCCAGTCCGGCAAGATTCGTAATACCAACTCCTGAACCTTCGATACTTGAAATGTTTTCCACGTCTGCTGCGGTTAAAGGTTCTTCGTTGTTACGTTTTGCAAATACGTATCTACGAACAACTTTTTCAAGGTTCTTATCCGCAAACACCCCTTCGCCTTGCGCTTGCGTAGCAGCGGAATTGAAAAGCAGGCAAATTGAGAGAGTAGCAATTACGAGAGATTTCATTTGAACGAATCCAGTTTGTTGACTGTGGTGACTTGGAGTTTACTTACAGTATCGTAAGCTCTGTTCATTTTACGATTACGCAGTGCCGCTCGACAACCGGTAGCGATAATGATTTTTGCACTTTTACAGGTTTCGGTTTGAAACCAATGTCACCACGAATCACACAAATTCGCAAGTATTTTAATTATGGCCAAAACTTCGATACTACTGCAGCGCCGATTTTGTTTGCACATCCGAGCTTCTGGTAGTCCCTACGCCTCGCTGGAGGACCCTCCACGACCTGGTCGTTATTACAGATCTGACTTTAGATCGCTTGTTTTACGCCCACAAAACTCATTTGTGATTTGATACAGGCCGCTTTGAAGCTCTCGGGGCGTGATACGGATTCGAGACGACCGGTTACTGCACCTGCTTGTTTAAAAATAAGATCTCCACAATCGTACCAAGATTGTCCGGCATCAATTGCAATCTCAACTTCATCGAAACTATCCAACGCAATCGTCTCTTGAATTGTTGAGCCATCAAACGCGTCTTCACTGAGAATCGCTCGAGTGGTAATTCGATAACGCTGCGGGGCGAGTCCAAGTTTTTTCGAGAGCGTGCCGATTAGAGGCAATCGGTTGACAGGCAAAACACGTCCAATCCAAAGTCCGGCACAAAGCGGTGCTGATACAAGTGCGATCAGATTTCCGATGGTCAGTGGTTTAATACCAATTTGAATATTAAAGAGTCGTCCGAGTATTTTCCCAATCCCGCCGGGTGCTCCAGCAATAGAGGGATAAACAATCATAACAGTAATCTCGTCATCAAATGCGACGACACCGGCAATTGCCTGTTTCATGAATCTATTTCTCGTTCTCAAAAGGCATTAATTGGATCGGATATTTGTTCTTACGCGATGATTGTAACGAGGAAGCGTTTGCTTGTGAACCACTAACGACCATGAAAGTCCGGCACAGCACAAGATATTGGCAAACATATTCTCTCAGCGCATATTCTCTCAGCGCATATTCTCTCAGCGCATATTCTCTCAGCGCATATTCTCTCAGCGCATATTCTCTCAGCGCATATTCTC
>JABJJO010000069.1 GCA_018660825.1 Planctomycetaceae bacterium
GGATCCGACCGTCCAATCTAGGTGTATCGGTCTTGCTAAACTTGGTTTTGTGGCCATGGCAGTCGATGCCTTGGGTGCAGGAGAACGGGGGATCGAAGAGGCGCTGGGTGAATATCACGGCGAAATGACGGCGGCGACTCTTTATGCGACAGGGAGGAATCTAGCTGGTATCCAAGTGTATGAAAATATGCGATGCGCAGATTACCTCCAAAGTCGTCCGGATGTTGATGGTGAGAAACTGGCCATTACCGGAACAAGCGGCGGCGGTAATCAGACGATGTATGCCGGCGCTTTGGAAGAGCGATTCAAGGCGGTCATCCCGGTTTGCAGTGTAGGGAATTATCAGGCGTATCTCGGCGTAGCCTGTTGCATGTGTGAATTAGTGCCAGGCGCTCTAACGTTTACCGAAGAATGGGGCGTGCTTGGGCTCATTGCGCCACGTGCCTTGATGGTGATAAACGCGACGCGGGACGGCATTCAGTTTTCAGTCGCGGAAGCCAAAAAAAGTCTGGCAGGTGCTGAAGTTGTGTTTGCCAAAGTTGGCAAACCCCAAAATGTAACGCATGTCATTGTCGACTCCAATCACGATTACAATCAGCCAATGAGGGAAGCGATGTACGGTTGGGTGACACTGCACTTAAAGAACGAGGGTGACGGTAGCCCAATCGCGGAACCGGATTTAACTCCGGTTGATCGTAATCAGTTGCGGTGCTACCCGGAGGGTCATCGGCCAGCGGGTTTTGTCACTTTGCCAATGCTCGCAAAACGGTTTGCGACTCAGCTAAATCGCCGGCAAATCAAGCCAATTCACCTTGAGCATTGGGAAGCCGATCGGGTTGCTAAACTTGGTGTTATTCGCCGGCATGTAGGTCGACATGGAAATCAAGTTAAGGTCTACGACGGCGTAGCGTTGTCGAGGACTGATAAGGGAAACAGTATTTATTTTGAGATGGAGCCGGAAGCAGGTGTTCGTTGTGGGTTTCGTTGGAATAAGGGCGCCGGGCAAGAGCTGATCATAGCGACGGCTTTGGATGGGGAAGCACTGTCGCAGGAAGAACGGAAATGGTGTGCTGATAATGGAATCGATGTTTTGGAAGTCATCTTGCGTGCCACCGGTAAGTATGGCCCTGCAGTTAATCGCATTGGTGCGGCACTTGACCACAATGCAGCGCAATGGTCTGCCTGGATTGGAAGACCGTTGGCGGGACAATGGGTGAAAGATTTACAGGTCGCCATCGGCTGGGTCGTGGCGGCCTACGAAAAAGTTCCGACGGTGTCATTGGTGACCCGTGGCGCTGCAATCGTACCCGGCGTGTTGACTACCGGGCTACAGTCCCGAATAAAACGGTTTGTCGCCCTAGATGCTCCTTTGACTCTAGCGAGCGACCGTCGATACGGCGCTGGACAGATTGGTGCGATTTTACCGGGCATGTTGTCAGATTTAGGGGATATCGGTCAGCTGGTTTCACTGGTGGCTCCCCGTCCGACTTGGATCGTTGCGGGAAAAAATATGCAGGGCGAAGATCTTGATCGTAAGCTACTCATCGAATCGTTGGCATATGCCGCATCTATATACAAAATGAACCAGTCCAGAGAATTGCATGTCATGATGGCAGACGGTCGCAAAAATTGGTTGCGACGGGTGTTTATGCCCTGATGGATTTACTTCGGCGGTGATTTTAACTAACATTAGGAAACGCTATACAATCCTGAGCTTAGGTAGTCCATGGCTTTTACTTTGCCGCAATATGATTCCGAGCTTACTCGCAGGGACGTTCTGCGTGTCGGCGGACTTATCGGAATGGGATTGTCGCTGTCAGACGTCTTAAACCAGAGGGCTTTCGCTGCGGACAACCGAACCTTTGGTAAGGCCAAGCAGGTTATTATGATGTTCTTGCATGGTGGTCATCCACAGCAGGAAACATTTGATCCTAAACCTGCTGGACCGATGGACGTGCGAGGACCATTTGGTGCAATTTCGACAACAGTCCCGGGCACACAATTTTGTGAACTCTTGCCAAAACTATCGCAGCACGCGGGGAAATTAGCAATCGTGCGGAGCATGACGCATGGAAACACAAATCATACCCAGGCTTGCTTGCCTGCCCAAACGGGCCATAAACATCCATCGGCATTGCGTAGTCGTGGCGACTTTCCACCAAGTGACTCAGATTTCCCTCCGGTGGGCGCTGTCGTAGATCACTTACGAGGCGCGGTCGGCAACCTCCCCGCGTGGGTGAGAATCGGACCTTTGATGCGACGTAGCAACGGCACAACACTGCATGGTCAGACGCCAGGGTTTCTCGGTTCTGGGCATTCCAGTTTTGCCGTTGACCAATCCTTGCTTGGCAATAAGGTCGAGATCGAAGCGTTAAAAAATCCCGCGGGGCTGGACGGATTACGCCTGACTGATCGAGCGAACCTTCGTAAGCAATTCAATTCATTTAGTCACGAGTTAGAGGATCTTGGTGCGGCACAACGCCTAGCACCCCACTTCGATCGTGCAGTGTCGCTGCTTGCAAGTAAACGCACCAAGGCCGCCTTTGACTTATCACAAGAACCTGAGGGGATTCGGGAGGCCTATGGAAAAACGGAATTTGGCCAACGTTGTTTGTTGGCCAGGCGTTTAGCCGAGGCTGGCGTACCAATGGTTAACATCAGCTATTGTCATACTCCTTCCGGTTCATGGGACACACATTCACAAAATGCTCAAAAGTTGAAGGACAGTCTAGCACCGACTCTCGATGAATCTGCTTCCGCTTTACTCACAGATTTGGCGCAACGGGGAATGCTCGATGAAACATTAGTTGTTATTAATGCAGAATTTGGGCGAACACCAAAGATCAATGAAAATCAGGGTCGAGATCATTGGCCGTTTGTATATTCACTGGCTTTAGCAGGCGCCGGAATACAGGGTGGCGCCGTTTATGGGAAGTCCGACAAGTCGGCAGCGTATCCAACTGAAAATCCGAGAGACCCAGCTGATATGGCGGCGACGATTTACCACTTGTTAGGCATCCAGTCGGATACTCGGATTTATGATAATAGGCAACGACCGCATTCGCTGGTGATCGGCTCACCCATCGAGGAATTACTCGCGTAGTTTTGTTTCCAAAGTCCGAGGACGAGTCGTAACCAAGCCCCATCAGGCCGAACGACGACTAGCGTTCAGCCCTATTTGCTTGCTCGGTGATGGGGTAGGATGGGAGGTTGAGACGGTGTTTGAACCGGCAAGTGAAAGGAATGACAGAGATGGAAAACAAAGGGAAGTCAACGCAGTTTTTGAGTTTGTTGCTATTGATGTTGATGGCGGTTGGGAATGTTCACGCGCGATCCCCTAACTCTCAGCAACCTAATATCGTCTTGGTGATGGCCGATGATATGGGCTATACCGATATTGGTTGTTACGGTAGTGAGATTCAAACACCGCGACTGGACAAACTCGCTTCTGCTGGGGTTCGTTTTACTCAGTTTTATAACACCTCGCGCTGCTGTCCGACACGGGCTGCCTTGCTTACGGGTCTGTATTCGCATCAGGCGGGCATCGGGCTGATGACCGGTGACCGTGGATTTGATGCCTATCGCGGTGACCTCAACACCCGCTGTGTCACGTTGGCCGAAGCGGTAAAAACTGCGGGCTATCGTACTTATATGTCCGGCAAGTGGCATGTCACCAAACATGTTCGTCCACAGGGCCCCAATCACAACTGGCCGCTGCAACGTGGTTTTGACCGGTTTTACGGCACAATTATCGGTGCGGGGAGCTTTTGGGATCCGGCAACACTCTGTCGCGATAACCAGTTCATCACGCCGGTCAATGATAAACAGTATAAGAGTGAGAATTACTATTACACCGATGCAATTAGTGACAATGCTGTTATGTATATCGATGATCACTATCAGACACATCCCGCGGAGCCTCTTTTTCTGTACGTGTCCTACACGAGCGCCCACTGGCCGATGCATGCCTTTGAGGCCGATATTAAAAAATATGAAGGGCTTTACGATGATGGGTATGACCCCATCCGTGAACAACGCTTTGCCAAAGCAAAAAAATTGGGTGTGATCCAACCCCAGTGGAAACTGAGTCCCGCCGCGTCGGATTGGGAAAAGTTCGCTCACAAACAGTGGGATATCCGTTGCATGGAAGTGTACGCAGCGATGGTCGACCGTATGGACCAAGGGATCGGTCATATCGTTGATGAACTTAAAGCCAACGATGCGTTGGACAACACTATTTTTATCTATTTACAGGACAACGGTGGTTGTGCTGAGTATTACGGCCGCGCGGACAATTCCGACAAGCGAGATAAATTTGATTTCAAGCCATTTGGTCCCAATGATTTGCAAACAAAAATCTGGCCGCCCATGCAAACTCGCGATGGACGGTGGGTCCGCACGGGTCCGGAAACGATGCCCGGAGAAGAAGATACGTTTGTCGCCTATGGGCTCGGTTGGGCGAATACGTCAAATACACCGTTTCGGGGATATAAACACGATGGTTATGAGGGGGGGATCAGCACGCCATTCATCGTACATTGGCCAGTCGGTATGTCTCGCAAACAGCGTGGCAGTATCGTACGCGATCCGGCGCATTTGATTGATCTGATGCCAACATGTGTTGAAGTTGCCGGTGCAACCTATCCCACGAAGTTCCATGATGATCAGGTGATACAACCGATGGAAGGAATCAGCCTCTTGCCAGCCCTGCAGGGAAATACACTAGCCCGCGGCGCGGTTTTAGGATTTGAACACCATGGTAATCTGGCACTTCGCGATGGTCGTTACAAGATCGTGTCCGCCTATCGCAATGGCGAGCCTACGGTCTGGGAACTGTATGATATGCAGCAGGATCGTACGGAACTAAACGATTTGTCAGAAACGATGCCAGAGAAGAAGCAGGAGTTGATTGAGAAGTGGCAGGATTGGGCGGATCGTGTCGGCGTTCAGTCTTGGCCGCTGATGAAATAGAGGCGCTGGTAAACACCTTCAGGGGGAGGATATCGCTGAGCAGCAGGTTATGTTGCTGTTCGGTTAGTTCGGGTTCTGATCCGCTCCTTGGACGTCTTGGGGGCGGGAAGCAAGGCCACCGGCAGCGAACAAAGCCAATATTCCACAAAAAAAGCCAGCCAAAGCCCAGTCTGCTCCACTGTATCCTTTAGAAACAGCGACTTTTCGGCAAAACACAGAACAAATGAATGCATGAGCAACATAGGGGGTTATCCAAACCACATTCGCGAAATCCATGACCTCATTCCACCACAGAAATAGTACCCCCAAAATTATACAGATCGAGAAAGCAGGAATTAAGAAAGCAACTAAATCGTCCGTTTGGTCATTCATTTTATGCTCCTTGCAACGGGGTGGAGAGGTAAAAAGTGTGCGTTTGTTTGAATTGGCTTGGCTGTTCCGAGCTTTACCTTATCCTAGTTCAACCCCCTTTGGAAACCTCAGCCTAACTCATATGCAGATGGCTAGATGTGAGGGCGAGACGCAACCGCCCGCAACACCCTGCAGAAGAGATCTCAATTTGTGATAAATGCACGGGACCTTGTTAAAAAGGGGCATGTTTCTTAGACATTGTGGGTATTCTCGAAAATACCCTAGTAGCGGAGGAGGGGCATTCCTGGAACGGGAGCAGCCCTTGCATCCTAGGGCCGAAGCAGCAGGCGGCTTTTCAAGAGGTCCCGAATTTACTTCTGGTCTTCCTTGCTGAGTTTGGTCATCACGACTTCGACAATATTGCCATCTTCTTTTTCCAGGAAGGCTTTCCCTGCCCTGAACTCGACGAACCGGGCCATGATTTGGAACTGGCCCGTGCTGTCGGTGAACTCGCGCAGCTTAGCTGACGGTGTGGACCCGGGTGATCCTCCCTCGACCTTGGCAACCAGTGCTTCGACGGCCTTGTCCATCGTTGAACCCCGAACATTCTTGTACCGGATGATACCCTTGTCATCCAGGACATAAATCGTCGGCCATCCACGTACACCCCAGGTTCCCGACCTCGTATCCAACTTTCGGGTCTTGCCCAACGGCATTGACGCAGCATCAATGTTGTTAGCCGCAATCCACATTACCGTGGGATGAGTAGTGTTGAGAAATTAGAAAGCTAGCAAACGTTCATACTACCCCAGCCAGAGATGAATAACAAATGTAGGAAGGTTGATGTGAGGAGGATCCCCCCCCATTTTCCTTGCCCAGCGACCCGGTGGTGAACACGGATAGGCGGGTATTTCGACAATCCATACCCCCCCATTTATTCGTTCTGCTAATAGTGAACCATTGCGATTCCATTTAGGGAATTTGTTTTGTCGAGTCTGAATGGCCTGTCGCGAGCTATAAATTAACATATCAAGAGGCAAATAATTTGGAACTTCGAACGAACTAATGGATGGAAAGTGTAGGCAGTGTCAATAAGACTAAGCCAGCAATTCACTGCTGAAAACAGCTGCGGCACAGATAATCAATTAGCGCGAGGTATGAATTTGCGGATGCAGTTGGCCCAAGCGTCCGCAACGTAAATCGCATTGCCTCGTCCCACCGCTATGTCATGACCGAGATTCTTAGAGTCGCTGACAATGCCCGCGCTAAAGGTAGTAGTAATTCGCCCGCGAGAATTAAGGATCAATACTCGCGAACGAGTCTGATCAGGTTGATCTCCGCCGTCAATAACCATGATTTGATTACGCTGGCCCGCCGCGATTCCAAAAGGACGCCCGATCAATGAACCTTGCCATTGATCAATATAACGCCCCCGTAAATTGAAAACCTGAACTCGTAGGTTGCCGCGATCGCATACAAAAACGCGTTTCCTTGACACCGTGATTCCATGTGGCAGACTAAATTGCCCAGGCTGACTACCGGGTGTTCCCCATTGACCAAGGTACTCGCCCGCCGGTGAAAATCTAACAATTCGCGTGTTGAGATATCCATCAGCAACATATATGGTGCCATCCCGCCCAAATCCTACATCGGTGGGCCGGTTGAAGTGAGAACCGTCGCTGCCAGCCACTCCTGATGTACCCAGCGTTAGAAGTACTCGTCCGGATGCAGAGTCCAGTTTGAAAACTTGGTGTGAACCGACATCAGTCAACCACAGGTTCCCTGCCGCGTCTACTGACAAACCGTGCGGCATTACGAACATGCGGTGTCCAAGTGTTGAAATCAACTCGCCGGTTACACTGTCGAACACCGCGATGGTTTGACCCTTGATGGAGTCTGTTGGAAAGGGAGTAATCCATGTGCGATCCGAACGGTGGAATACATATACGTGTTGACCGTCATCCGTGGCAACTCCCGTTACTTGTCCCATCTCAATACCGGTGGGAAGCGCAGGCCAGTTAGGTACGGGGATATATCTGACTGGATCGGTTTGGCCCAATGCACGTGATGCAACTAGACCGGTGAACAAAATGCCCCAAGCTATGATGTTTATGTTGCTCGTTCGCCAGATCAATTTCATGAATTCTGCATGTGAATGTAGGATTGTTTCCACCACACGAACAAACCGGGCGCTAGTACGCTAAGCAACATGAACGCTACAAACCAAAGAACTTTGTCGTTTTTGCCTGGAAAGTCAGCGTCTGTTAATAACATCAATTGGATGAATTGATAAATCCAAAAAACGACGCATACCAAAATCAATAAGTATAAAACAAATGTCATCGCGTAGATCCCTTGGCTAGAAAACGGAATTGAATTGTAAAAACACTTAACAATTGTTGTACATATACTAGCATAGGTCGCACTCATATTGGGGTCGCTTACTGGATCACGACACTTGGATTTCATCCTGTTCTTACCGTGTCGGCACAGGTTTTCACCGTCCTGTATGGGCTGGGTTTGATCTTTATGCTCTGGGGTTGCCTGTTGGGTTGGTTGATGAGCTTAAGGGAATCCACTCCCGGTTCTTGAACCCCTGCACTAAGCCCCGGCAGGCCGGACGACGAGTAGGGTTCAGCCCCATTTTCCTTGCCCGGTGGCTCGGTGTGGTGGGTTAGGAACTACGAACACATAGGCAGGGGTTGGTGGGTGTGAGGGAGATTTCAGTTGGATGATCTCGGCGTAGCGATGGTATGTTTAGTTATCGCTTGACACGGCCTCTGAATTTGTTAAAAAACATACAAGCGAACATGTGGCATCTCGCGCTGGAACTGTTGAATTGTTACGCTGGCGGATGTCCAAAAAAACCAGTGATCCGTTCACGGGTAATAACAGTATTTTAGAGAGGGAATCAAGCCAATGGTGAAAATCACACAGTTTTGTTTTGTTGTAATTGCTTGCGCCATAATTTCAGGTTGCGGATCAAATCTCGAGGATTCGTCGGTTCCAATTGTTAACGATATTCTACAGCGTGAACTAGGAAACGATGCCGCAGAGTGTCTTTCGGTCGAGCTGGGTGAAGAGTTTGCATCGGACCGTTATCGAGCCAAGGCAGTGATGGACAATGGCCGAATGCTGGACATCGTCGTCCACGACATGGGCGACACGATTGAAGTCACCATTCCCTATGACGAGTAGGTTTACACTCGGGTGCTAAAGTGTTGCCTATGTGCATCAGAAGAGCAGTTCGGCACAGTTGCGTTCTTGACTGTCGCTGTTGACTGCCAGTGCCGAGTTGTTTCGTGGGGAAGTGGCAGAGGCACTCTCGGCAAAGATCGCAAGGCTTGAGAGCGAGGATCAGCAACACTGTTGGTAGTGGCTACTTATTGCGTTGGGTGACCTATCATGAAAGTCACGCGAGTGGGATAATCATCTTGCGGTCGCGTTAGCAACTCGTGTTGGTAGGGCGCGCATCGGTAGAGACTATCTAATTTCGTAAACTGGTATCTTGCTCAATGGCGATGACAACACTTTCGACGACGATTGATGGCAACAGCGTTGGTCGTGTTGACGTCGTGGTTCGACAGTTATCCGAATCCTCGCACAGTCAGGTTCGAGGAATGGTCGATTCTGGTTGCGTCTCGATCAACGGCGCAATTATTCAAAGCGGTGCCACGACTGTAGTTGTCGGGGACCTCGTTTCGATTCGCTTCGATCGGACACAGGGTTATCGCGAGAAAAAGAAATGCTGGGACGATCGCACGTTCACCGTGTCGTTCGAGGACGATCATTTGATTGTGGTAGACAAGTCTGCGGGAACATTGACTGTGCCGACCGACAGAAATGAAAGAAACACACTGGTTGATCGTGTTTCCATTTACCTAAGCCATTCACGCAGCAAACGAGAGGCTTGGCTGGTCCATCGATTGGACCGTGATGTAAGCGGCCTAGTCATCTTCGGCAAACACAAGCAGGTTGCCACAAAATTGATAGAGCAGTTCAAGCAGCGGAAACCGGCGCGCGTCTACGCAGCGATCGTTGCTGGCGTGGTCTCCACCGACCAGGGCTCGTTTCATTCTCATTTGGCCACAGGCAAGAGTCTTCAACGGTACGTCACTCGGCCATCTCCAACGACCGAACTCGCGATCACTCATTATCGCGTGCTCAGGCGAATGTCCGACACGACATTGGTCGAAGTGACCTTGGAGACGGGCAAGCGGAACCAGATTCGCGTTCAATTTGCAAACGCCGCACATCCGGTTCTGGGTGATTCCCGCTACAAACCAGAACTGGCCATGCATCCGCGATGGATTCGCAAGCGAATCGCGTTGCATGCAAAGTCACTCGGCTTCGAACATCCGATCTCAGGCGATGCGATGCAGATCGAATCACCACTGCCTTCGGCTATCGAGAAATTTCTGGCCGGAAGCCGCTGAATCGAAGAGACGCCGATTTAAATATTCTCAGTTGCCAGCGATTAACGATCAGTGGGATGGTCTTCTCTGATACTCTATTCCATCGTCGCCCCCTGCGGCGGAGCCTGCAAGTCTTTGGGTGGCCTCCCCTAAACAAGCACTTCGTGTTGTGTTTTGGTAAGCTGGTCGGAGGTGGTCGTTAGGAGGTCGTTAGGAGGTCACGCACGCAATAGACCTTGGATTGCAATACGGATGACAACAGCCGCGGCAACGAAGTCACTGTATGATGTAAGGGCTGTACGTTGTTTAAGCGAAGATATCGAGGACGGGTTGGCCGTGACCGTCTCTGGTGGCGTAAAACGGACGCTTTTCAACTTCGAAGGCGGTTTGAGGACTGATCCCCATTGCGGTAAAGATGGTGGCGTGAAGATCCATCACGGAGACAGGATTCTCCACAGCCAGCAGCGGACGCTGCTCGGCTGTTTTGCCGTAGAGGAATCCTTTTTTGGTGCCGCCACCGAACATCACGACGCTGGTGCCGCCGGTAAAATGGCGATGGAGTCCATAGTGTTTGGGCTCTTCCAGGGTCTTGCTCGCGGCCCGGGATTGGTCTCTGGCTGTCGATCCGGGCACGCCTTCGATCATCATGTCGCGACTGAATTCACTGGCAATTACAACCAGCGTACGATCTAACAGACCTCTGGCCTCCAGATCGAGAATCAGCTGGGCTATGGGGCGATCGATTTCCTGTTTTACGCGGGCCACAGTGGAGTGCCCGTTTTCGTGGGTGTCCCAGTGGACAAAAGGAATGTACTCGGTGGTCACTTCGACAAAACGAGCCCCTTCTTCAACGAGACGTCGCGCCAGCAGACACCCTCGGCCAAAGCGACCGGTGTCATAACGTTCAAACGACTCTTTAGGTTCGCGTGTTAGATCAAAGGCGTGTTTTTCTTTCGATTGCAAGAGACGATGGGCGGCCTCCATCGAACGGAGCATGGATTCCTGTTGAAAGTCACTCATCAGTTCCCGATTGGGATTCTGGTCAATCAGCTTGCGATAATGTCGATAGCGGTTGCCAAAGCGACCTGGTTCCATCCCCTTGGGTGGTTGAACGGAACGGACGGCATCCTGAGGGAAAGGCAGGTTCATCGGCCCAAACTCCGAACCGAAAAAACCAGC
The DNA here is from genome assembly GCA_018660825.1 of Planctomycetaceae bacterium. Classification (GTDB taxonomy): domain Bacteria; phylum Planctomycetota; class Planctomycetia; order Pirellulales; family Pirellulaceae; genus UBA721. The sequence continues at coordinate 10,917 of JABJJO010000069.1, forward strand.
GGTGGTGAACGCTTTGAGTTCTTCTTTTTCGCCGACACCTTCGAGGCGTTGTCCAATATTGATAAACGGCGGGACGACGGGGTTTTTAGGTCCGAGTACCTTGGCCATCCAGGCGCCGAGATGCGGGGCCGCTACGGTAAGCGGCGGAACGTAGCCCGTATGCCAGTGATATTGGTGGCGTGAATGCAGGATGCTCCCCAGGTCGGGCTGAATAGCGGAGCGAATCAATGTGCCGCGATTCATGATCTGAGCAACGTTTTCTAGGCCCTGTGTAATTTTAATGTTGTCGACGGACGTGTCGATTGAGGGGAACGTGCTGAGGATGTTTTCGACGTCCAAGCCTTTTTCAAATGGAGAGTAGGTTTTTGGATCGAAGGTATCTGGTGCAGCCATGCCTCCAGCCATCCAAATTAAGATGCAGGAATCAGCTTTCGAAGTGGGCTGTGGCGTATCCTGAGTATTCCCCAGAGCGCGGGTTCCCCCGCAGGCGAGAGCAGCAGCCGAAGCAGAGCTGAGTTGTTTCAAAAAATCACGACGTGCAAGTTGTTCTGGGATAGTCATAATGGACTCCTATCGCACAATTTGAAATTCAGGTTGCATGAATACAATCCACAGCAGATCTTCGATGGCTATAGGAGTTTTGCCGTCGCCGACAACCTCCGTTAGGACGGCTCGTTCTCCTGCCGTTGGCACACGTGACAACGCATATAAGTAAAGCCAGTCGATTAACTCTCCGCTTGATTTCCCCTGTCCCATGATACGTCGGGCTCCGCCGGTGAGGTAATTGGTGAGGATTTCGTCGTTCGCAAGGTCGATCGCCTGAAGCGTCGTTAATTCGCTCGGTCGTGTCGTCACGACCTGATCGCGATGGGGCCGGCCCAATGACCGCATCAGGAAGTCATTCTGCATCAATGCGGCGCGAACGGGGGGACTAGCCAGACCGAAGGCACCTGATGTGACGGCCTTGCCATCGAAGACGCGACCCCAAGGGCCGTTTCCATACGGGTGGACCTCCAGTGCCGCCTGCCACGCTCCGCCTGGCTTGCGAACTTCCCAGCTTTTGTCGGTCGTGACAACGCGTTGTGTTCCGTTTTCCAGCAGTATCAGCTGACAGATAAAGCCTGCGCTTCCGCCAAACATCTCTCCAGCAACTTCAATTTTGTTGTCACCCTTAATTAGCTGCGACGCGATGTTGAATCGGACGGGTATCTGCCAGTCTCTGGACGCAGCTACAGCGGTGCCATTAACCTTCATCGAGAAGGCATTGTCACAGGTCGCCAGAACCATGACGGTTTTGGGAACTGTCTTTAGTGAGAATGTTTTGCGCAGCTCCGATTTCATGCTTCCCTTGCCATCGTGCCAGATCCACTTGGCAACTACCGGAACGGGCTTGGATGGTTCGGTGTCTTCGTCGGGACCGTTTTCGGATGCCGGTTTTCGTTCTGAACGGTCTACTTGAGCCGTAGGTTTGTTCGGATGGGTACCGGTGATTTGCCAGATGGCATCGAGGAACTGTTCTGCGGTCATACGTTTGGCGAGCGGGCCGGCGTACACATAATCGTCCGTTGGTTCCGCTTTCAGAATTACCGTGCGGGATTGATAAGCCTGTGAGGTCATGACGAAACGGATGAATTGACGTAGGTCATAGCCGTCGTCGGCGAACCGGACCGCCAGATAGTCCAGCAAGTCTTCGTTCCATGGTTGTGTATGCATAGCATCGACCGGGTGAACGATGCCTCTCCCCATTAACCGATGCCAGATGCGATTGACCACCGTACGGGTAAAGCGACCGTTATCGGGATGCGTCATTAATGCCGCCAATTGTTTCAATCGTTCCGCTTTGGGTGCCTTCGGGTCAACATTGCCGATTTCCGGAAACATCCATTTTGGCGTGGCCATCTTGCCAGTTGGCTTGTCACAGCGGTTTAGCTCTAGTGCTTGGTCGGCATAGATCGCAGCGAGGTTATAGGCTTCGGATAAGGTCCAGCGATTGATGAAGCTGTCGTGGCAGCTTGCGCATTTCATATTGATTCCGAGAAATACTTGCGAGACGTTTTGGGCAAACTGAATCGCGCGGGTTTGGCTGGAATTCACTTCGCCCCGCCATTTGATACCGTTGATGAAGCCGGCTGATTCTGGTGTTGGCGAGATCAGTTCGCGGACGAACAGGTCATAGGGTTTGTTGACTCGCAGGGATTCGTAGAGCCAGGTTGTAATTTGATTACGCCCCTTGGTGATGAATCCCGTCCCTGTGTAATCATTACGTAACAGATCGTTCCATGTGGTCAGCCAGTGATCGGCATAGCCGACGTCATTGGCAAGCAGTTTGTCGATCAATTCAGCGCGTTTGTCATCGGATGGATCTTCGAGAAATGCCTGCAGGTCTATGGGTAAAGGAAGAAGTCCGATGGTATCCAGTGAAACACGGCGAAGAAACGCGGCGTCTGAAATGGGCGGCGGAGTCGGTTGTTTTTGTGTGGCCAGACCGGCGTCTAACAGTCGGTCGATTGGATGCTGGCGGCCGTTGGTCGGTGGGGGCAACGTGATCACCCGTGGTTTTAGGGGCGGTTCCCAACTGGAGGTGCCCAGGGTAATACCTGGCTCCCAGGGCAAGCCTGCGTCAATCCACTTTTTCAGGATCGCGATCTTTTCCGGCGGAACGCGAGGACCTTCAGGCGGCATCTGGGTGAATTTATCATCGGAGGTGATTCGCTCGAGGAAGAGGCTCTTGGTAGAGTTGCCTGGAATGATGGACTTGCCATTTTCCCCGCCTGCCATCAGCTGAGCGCGGGTGTTCATGGCCAGGCCACCCTCTTTTTTGTCACCCGTATGGCATTTACCACAGTGTGTTTTGAGAATCGGCATGACGTCATGGACGAAATCTAGCTCGTCGGCGAACGAGGACCCAGCCAATATTAAAATTAGCGATAAGGGGCTGATCAGTTGACTTTTGCGGCACAAATTAAACAGCGCTGGAACTCCCAAAAACGGCGGCAATCGTTTCAATATAGTTCTATTATTACAAAAACCGCCAAGCTAGTCGAGGCCCGGAAATAAGTAACGTTTACCGACGAACATTTCGAGATGGCGGATGCCACAGCCAATCTGAGCAGGGGTTGGGGGGCAACCGATTAGTTCCGTAGTCATCCTCTACCCCTGTAACTCTGTACGCCCCTCATGTCTACGTTGGTACATTTGTGATTCATCTCTTGCTGGGGTAGTATGAATACCTTCTATCTTTCTAATCTCGCTTGAAAAACTTGCATGCCCGACCATCCTGATCTTTCCCAGTCACTACTCAGTCGTCTTGGACAAGGCGAAACCATTAATCAACTTTGCGATGAACAGAACTGGTCACGGATGGATTTCGATAATTGGTTCGAAAGCCAGTGCCAATCCCGTGTTCCTAGTCGCGAACATGCAACCAATGACTCGCTGCGCGACAATGTCACGATAACCAGAGACGCTCACGGAATCCCTTCAATTTATGCCGCTTCCGCGTCCGACATGTTCTTTGGCTTTGGCGTCGCTATGGCCCAAGATCGTCTATTCCAAATGGACTTCCTGCGGCGACGCGGCCTCGGACAACTTAGTGAATTACTCGGTGCGTCGCATCTGGAATTAGATCGCACTGCCCGCGTGGTAGGATTACATCGGATTGCAGAAGCACAGTGGCACGAACTTAGTGATGATGTGCAATTGGCACTGCAGCGGTTCGCGGACGGCGTTAATCATGTAGTTGACGATCTAGGCCATCTGCCTCCAATCGAGTATTCGCTACTTGATACCAGTCCACGCCCATGGACACCTATTGACAGCATAGCTTGTGAGGTTGAATTTCAATGGTATTTGACCGGTCGATTTCCAATCATCTGCATCCCCGAATTGGTACGACGCGCTGTTGGCGATACCGCACTTTACGAACAGTTTATTTGCGGTGAAGCCGAAGACGAGTCCATCCTCTCGGTTGGTAGCTATCCTCCAGTTCCCTCATCCACCTCCGAACCCATTGGTGAGACGTTTACGCCACCGAACGAGGGAAATGGAAGTAATAACTGGGCAGTATCCGGAACTCGTTCCGCGAGCGGTGTACCAATGGTCGCGTCGGATCCACACATTGCAATCGCGGCTAATTCCAGCTGGTATGAAGCGAGATTGAAGTGTCCCGAATATGACGTGGCTGGAATGGCATATGTCGGAATGCCTGCACTTATGTTTGGACGCACACCTGGAGTCGGTTGGAGTATCACGAATAACATGTGCTCGCTCCGAGATCTTTATCAGGAAACTCGCTCGGAAGATCATCCGAATTGTTTTTTGTATAACGACGATTGGATCGTAGAATCCAGTCGCACCGAGACAATTCAGATCCGAGGAGAGGATGACCACGTCGAAACCGTGATCCTCTCTCATAATGGCCCCATCGTAGACACAATTCTTCCGGACGCCGCTCAGCATACCGGGCCGGTAGCATTGCGATGGGTCGGCATGTACGGTGGTGGCTGGCTTACTTCATTGCTTGCGATGAACCAGGCAACAACGGTGGAACAACTCCATGAAGCCATGCGGCCGTGGTATGTCCCCTCTTTCTGCGTGGTGAGCGGTGACACTCAGGGCAATATTGGATTAAAAGCAACCGGAAAAATACCACGGCGTAATAGATTCAACCGACACTATCGCGATGGTTCAGATCCGAGTCATCGGTGGCAGGGTTACATCCCATTCGACGAAATGCCGGAACTTCTGAATCCTGAATGCGAATGGATTCGTACAGCAAACAACCGAACTGCTGCAAACGACTTTCCACATATGCTTTCCGGGTGCTGGAGTAGTGGCCATCGAGCTGCAAGAATTCGCGAAATGCTTGAGTCCCAACTTGAGCCATTCACCTTTGATGACTTTGTACGAATGCAAAATGATGTGATAAGCGGAAGAGCTGTGGAGTGCGCCCCTAAACTCGTAAACGTTTTGGCATCCGTTGAAGACTCTCATGTGCAAGAGGCTCGGGCCCTGTTGGCAAATTGGGATGGGGGAATGGAAGTGGAAAGCGTCGCTGGAGCAATATTCAACGTCTTTTTCACCTTATGGCAAACAAGAGTTGCTCAGGAACATATCCCTGCCGATCAAATAGACCTCATTGGTCCGGCATGTGGGGGGATTGCCAGCCGATTAATCGATCGTGACCAGCTGGGTTGGTTTAATGATGATAACCAGCGGGCAGCGGTCATAGAGACATTTTGCCAAGCCCTGCAGTTGCTCAGTGAACGATTTGGCGAGGATCAGCAGCAATGGACCTGGGGGCAGCTCCACATACTTACTAAAACACATGTTCTTGCACACATTGGTGATTTGGGGAAGCTACTTAATCATGAACCAACACCAGTTAAGGGCGATATGATGACCGTTGGTAATACCGGTCAAGGGCCAAACTGGACCTCTACGTCCGGTGCCGGATATAGACTAATCCATGATCTTGGCTCGGACCCACCCTGCATGTGGGCCGTCGACGGTCAGGGGCAGTCCGGACATCCTGGCAGCCCATATTACAATGACCAGCAGGACGACTGGCTAAATTCTGGATACCATCGCGTCCCCCTCGATGACGCACCGGATCCATCGGCGACACGCTTCACACTTTCGCCCGATTAGAGTTCGCCCTAGATCGGAGATTTCCCGCACCTTATCCCCGCCCGCCCGTTCACTGTCGTAAAAGACCTGTTTTTTTTGGGCCAGCGATTCTTCTGTCTCACGTCCGGCCATTTCCGTGTTTTGCGGGGTGGGTCGCGGAGCCACGACTCGCGTAACGCTCGTTCCGCTTTCCGCAGCGCGGACTCCACTGTTAACCGTTACGCCAACGACGGTTTTCGGTTAGTTCGTGAGTTGGATTAGTTCCGTAGCCTGCCTCTACCTCTGCAGCTCTGCTTCTCTGAACTCTGTCCTCTGAAAGGGGGTGCAGGCAACTGAACACTGGGGCCCCTACCTAAGGTATTTCCTTGCCTGGCGCATGACAGTTTCGAGTACTTGCACATACTGAATCTTTTATTCACTGACCGATTGAAGTGTGCAATGCATCCGACAGAGGTCTGCCGTCGGCATTGGGGTACTTGAGTGCCAGTAGTTTGGCGATCGTGGGAGCGATGACGGTATTGTCTGCTCCTTGCAGTTTGATTCCTGATCGGATACCAGCACCGGAGAGGATGCACATCGCATTCATCTTCTGGAGTTTCGCCAGAAATCCATGAGAACCGAGTGACGTTTGTGCCTCTCGGTAAGTTGCGACAAGCGTCTCTCCAGTCACGGCTCCAGAGACGGCATATCCATCTTTAGCAACCAGAATGGCGTCAGGCACCTGGTCGTATTCACGTGGGTGTGGGAAGCCGACTTCATTAAATCGATCTGGCAGCAGAACGTCGGCAACCCCCTCCTGCCCCATGAACATCTTCTTGACGTAGGCAGAGTCCTGTGGAGCTTTTGCTGGATTGGTGCAGTACACAAAACCAACACCACCTTCCGGAATTACATGCACTTGTGCCTGCGTTAGCTTTCCACCTTCCACCGTCAGTAATCCTGCTTTTCGCAACAGGACATTCGGTCGAATCGCTTTGGGAGTCAGAGTGAAGCCGTGATCGGCAACCAAAATGATTGTGGTGTGTTCACGTATTCCAGCGTCATCGATTGCGTTGATAATTCGAGACACGCACATATCGGCATACGCATTAGCGGTGTAGCCTGCCTGTGATTGTGTTCCACGTCTGTGATGTGTCGCATCGTTGTTCAGAAGATGCACGAGCATCAGGTGGGGTTTGCGTTCCCGAATCAAGTGGCAGGCGGCTTCCGTCCAGACATAATCAAGGCCGACAACACTCGCATTACGAAATGAGGCATGTGTTTCGTCCCGCAAGAGCCCCATTTCGATGAGTTCTGACCGCAATCGCGGTGTTGTGTAATCCAGTGCATTGGGGACATCAGGGAACTGGTCATCAAACGATTGTGAATTGCGAGTACAAGGCCAGTTCACTTCAGCAGTCCTGAGTCCCGCAGCGTGAGCTACATCCACCACGGTGGGAACTTTCACGAGGTCGTTCTGGTCACGATGGGAATCAATCTTTACTGGCACTCCAATTCCGCCACGGACCAGAACTCCATTTGCAAGTACGCCATGACGACCAGGCTTCATGCCTGTCACGAGAGTTGTGTGATTGGGCCAGGTCACGGAGGGGTTCGAGACGGTCATTCCACCGCCTATGATACAGCCCTCCCGAGCGAGTCGACGAATGGTTGGCAACGGAACTTTGGGGTCATCAACAAGGTACGCTGCAAATCCGTCGATACTGATGACAACCACGTGCCGTTCAGTATCGACGGATTGACCTAGCGACAGCGGGTTGAGACAGGCAGTAATTAACACTGCCACACCGGCGGACCAACAACATCTGCTTAACATACCGGTTTTGTCCTGTCTGTTGATGTTAGGAGGATATTTTATACTGATGGTTTTCAACATGAAGAAGACTTTAAACTACCAAATCGACTCAGGCTAGTAAACCAATCGGGATCAATTACAATTCAGCGTCTTTCCCAACAAAAAGACGCTACCGACGAGTAGCCCCCCATTTTCCTTACCCGGCGGTGGCGGTGGTGGGGCAAAATGGGATATTGTTCACTCTCGTGAATCTGCTTTCTCGATGAATTCAAACTCGGCAACTACCGCTCGATGATCCGATACCCAAGGTCCCTCGTGAACCGTTTCTGACGTCTTGGCACTTTCACCAACCACGACAGCGTCGACGACACGAATGTTGGGGCCGGCGAAATGTACGCGATCTATTCGGTCGAGCACCTGATCGGCATAGGGTTGGCGTCCTGTTAGGCCGTCGGGGTACGGCGGCGTCCATGTGTTACCTGGTTTTTTTGAAGGATCCGGATGAACGGTGCGGTACGCGTCTTTCAGACCTGCCTTTGCAATCGCCACGGACCCAGCCCATGCAATCTTAAATCGAAGCGGTCTTCCGCTCGTGTTCTTCACCCAGCGGTCCATACCACTCGTAGCCGAATTCCAGTCTTCGTGTGATGGCTCGTTGAAATCACCTGTCACGATTACAGTTTCCCCGGCGGCAATGAGTGGGTTAATCGCACGAACGAGGCTTAAGTATCCACGGGCTCCGTTGGCTATGCCTGCCGTTGCTTTCAGGATTTCTCTTTCAAATTCATTTAGGTCAAATTCATTGATGTTGTTTAGTTTTATTCGAGCTTGAACCAGTTCCGGTCCGTATCCCCCAGTGGGCCACCAATGGGCGTTCACAACGACCATCGACTGTTTAAGAGGTAAATGGACTCGCACACCTCCATCTACTGGCGTCAGCGGATATTTCGCATACACACTTCCGGCACGGTGCCAACCCTTTCCTAGCTCTTTAAGCAAACCGTCGCTTCGATCGTCTTCTTGTATCCCCACGACATCCGCCTTCGTTGTTAGAATCACACGAGCTATGTCATCCTTGCGGGAACCACCGAACTTGTTGTTAGGAAACCCAATTGTCGGTGCGTGGTTACCGCCAGCTAATATGTTAAACGTCATCACCCTAACGCGTAACGGTGTAACGGTCTCGCGGGATTCGCAGACCGTTACGTTCAGCATGCCGGTGATGATCAAAGCCATTACGGAACGGAACAACCATCGGTTGACTCGCATCGTGGCTACAGTAAACGTAGTGTCCGTTTCTAAATATTTAATGCCGTGCATGAACTATCCAACTTGTGTTCGTTTGAATTGATTGGCGTGTTGCAAGCCTTTAGCCTATCCGATTTCAGACCTGATTGTAATATACGGTTTTCCTCACATGCACTTGGCTAGATACGAGCCACCGCCTAACCAAGCACTTCGTGTTGTTATTTGGTAAATTGGTTGGATGCGGCCTCGATGAGGTCATGTTTGAAATGGCTTCTTTATTTACGAGTCATGAAAGGTAACGGCTTAGGTGTTTCAGATGAATGGAGAGTTAGACGAGGTGGACCAACTTGCCGAAGGAAGAATGCAGCGCAAAGCGCTACTGTTTATTTGGTTTGTTATTGGCGTGGTGGGCCTAGGCATATTTCTATATGGCCAATACCAATTAACCCGCTCGCGGGGAAGCGTTACGTGGCCCCTTGTCGATGGCAATATTATCACCTCTGAGGTTCAATCTCATCACGGTGAAGATGGGACGACATATTCAGCCGATATCGAATATAGCTACACCGTCAACAAAAAGCAGTTTAAGTCCGACGTGATCGTGATCGGTGGGCATGACTATAACGCGGGTAGCGCAGTGGAACGTTATCCCTTAGGGGAATCTGTGCGGGTCGCTTACAACCCGGTAAAACCCCATCAAGCTGTCTTGGAACCCGGCGGTGAGTCAACAGAGTTACAAAAATGGGGCATCAGCATGATGTCCGGTGCTTTCTTCATGGCGGTTCTGTTTAATTTCATCTTACGCAGGGCAATGAACGAGGACAAAAACGCGGGAGATCATGTGCTCATTCTGTTGTTTAAAATTCTTTTTTTTCCATTTGTGATTGCAGACGGGAATCCCCTGATTATGGGCGCGATGGTTGGGGTCGCTTACTGGATCACGACACTTGAATTCCATCCTGTTCTTACCGTGTCGGCACAGGTTTTCACCGCCCTGTATGGGCTGGGTTTGATCTTTATGCTCTGGGGTTGCCTGTTGGGTTGGTTGATGAGCTTAAGGGAATCCACTCCCGGTTCTTGAAGCCCTGCACTAAGCCCCAGCAGTCCGGACGACGAGTAGGGATCAGCCTCCCCGGCTTTCCTTGCCCGGCGACCCGGTGGTGGGGTCTAACCAAGCACTTCGTGTTGTGATTTGGTAAGCTGGTGGAATGTGGCCCGGTGGTGGATGATAGAGTTCTCAATCACTTTTTCTGAGCGATGAAAAATGTTGGATACACGCTCATTTCGGAGGCTGACTGATTAGTGTTTGTTCCAAAGTGTTTGGGTTTACGCGGTAGTGTGCCTGACCATCATAAAGATAGAGTTGGTTATCCCAAGCGCACATCCATTGAACCGCAGTCCAGTCATGGGAACTGCTGGCCATTTCCTGAGACATAAGGTTGATGCTTTGTAGAGTACTTCCTTTGAGGACATGAATGTGATTGTTTGTTGCAGCCATAAACCGCGTTTCACTCCAATCACCGACCTGTTCAGCGATTTCCCAGGTTTCTGGGTTGACTTCAAAAAAACCGGTTTCGGTGATGATACACAGTTTTCCTAAGCCACTGCCTCGGACATTCTCAACAGCACACATTCCCTTCACGTTCGACCAGTTGTTGGGGGCGGATTGGAATGCCCATGTGGTACGGGTAATCTTGTCCAGCCTTCCGTCTTTCATAATGTATAGATCTCCGGCAAGTTTGCATATGAAATCCGGTTGCTCCCAGCGAACATTTGGGGACTCCAGGCGGCTTGTCGTCTCCTTCCCATTGGGCCAATCGAAAAAATTAATTTTGTGGCACCATTTAGGATGCACCGGGTTGGAATGCAGTAAGATCGAATTCCCAAGTGCTTTGTGGATTTCACCGGTAACGGGCCAGATTCCAATATAGTGTTCGCCAATAATTTGATTATTTACTAGCTCAAGGTCGTTGGCGCTTAGCATGACGGCAATTCCTACTGCATTGGAATTGATGAAATAGTTGTCGGAGATACGTGTTATCCCTTGATTATCGGGGCAATTAAGCGCTGCACAGTACCACCGTGGGTTCTTGCCCTTGAGATCGTGATTGAGGATAAAGTTGTCTTGGACAATTAACTTTAAATGTTTAGGGGACTCTCTTACATAAATGCTGTGCCGCGTTGCGTGTTCGATGTAGTTATGAGAAATTTCTACGTTGCCAATATTACGGGTATGGATTCCATAACCCCAACCAGCTTCGGTTCCAATGGTGTTAGTGACAATATTGTTGGTGATTTGTACGTTTCGAACTGGCCCTTTGTTGGTTGCCATGAATATGCCGACGGCCACTTGGTCGATGCGTAGGTTAGTCAGGGTGACATTGCGAACCTCAGAACATATTGATGTGCTGCCGATGCCGGCCGTATTTATTTTTAAAGGGGGGGGTTCCCTGTATGTGCAGATTTTCGATCTTCAGATCTTCTACTTTGCTTCCGATTAGGAAACCGACGTCTACATGGGTGGCGAGTTTAACAGTCGTTTGATCACGGCCGGAACCGGTGATGATCAGCCCCCGTTTGTTCTGGATTAGTACTCCCTGTTGGTGCGGTTGCTGTGGCTGGAGGTGAAAGATGCCCGCCGTTAATTTGATAACGGTATTGTTCGGTGCATTGGCAATAATCGATGCGAGATTCTGTTGTGGTGTTACAATTCTGGCAGACATGTAACGTTGTATTTCGGCGTGACGTTTTCGTGCATACTGTTGGTCGTTAGCACTGAGCTTGACCAGCGGAATGCTTAGTTGTTGTTGGTCAGAGCGTTGTAGCACGACCAAGTCACCGGACATTTGTACGAAGGTCGCTTGAATGCTGAAGTTGCCGGTGGTGTCTTTCCATGTTCTGATTGATTCTGCGTTTTGCCCAAATACTGGGAAACTGATGAGCAGTAGTAACAGCGCTAGAAAATGTCGCATAACGAGTCTCTTTCGCGGTTTAGAGGGTGAAACGAAGTGTGGTTTACATTATGTGTCGAAAAAATATGGAAGCGATGTACGAAGGTCTTTTTCGTAGAGCAGGATCCATCAATGCTCCTATATTTATACCATTATCAATCTCCCATTGTGTCCTGTAATTTCTCTATTTTGAATTTGAAAAACACTTGAGGATTTATTGGTAAGTAACGAGTCCCCCCCCCCATTTTCCTTGCCCGGCGGCCCGGTGGTGGGGTAGGAACTACGAACACATGAGCAGGGGTTGGTGGGTGAGTAGAACGTTCTTCTCTTGTGTGAAAGTGCGTTATTCCGCACAATTCTACGCAATGGTTGTCCGGTTTTAGGAGCCAATGGCAATGAAGGGGTGATGACCGCTTTGTAACGAGAATGGTCGCATGCCGCTGTGGGCTTTGCAGTTGATGTTCCTTATGAAAGGTAGAATAGATATGACACTCCACATCCGTGTACTTTATTGGCTTTTGATTTTTCAGATTATAAGTTGTTTGACCATAGTAATTGGTAGTTTGTTTAAGGAGGAACCCGGACGCGAAGTTGGTTTTTGCACTACTTTTTTGCTCTTAGGAGTTGCTGGGTTTTTTAACTTAGTTGCGGGACTGAAGCAAATGAAAGTGGAACAAAAACCTGCGCCCGCACCGGAACCGACCGAACCTGTACCGCCAGAGGACGAGCCCGCTACCGACGAGTAGCCCATATTTCCTTGCCCGGCGGCCCGGTGGTGGGGTAGGATGGTAGAGACGTGCAAGGATCATTGTAATTCCGTTTGAATCAGCAGGTGTTGCTATGGAACAAGATAACGAAACAACCTACGACGTCGTTATTCCATTAGACGTCAAAGCGGAATTCCCAAATAGCTGTATAGGGTGCGGTGCGGATTCACCCACAACTAAGATAAAAGTTTCTGCAAATGCCGGAGGGTACATCAATCTGGTGACGCCTTTTTTGTCTCGGGAGAAAGTTGCATTCGCCCCGGCCTGTGCTGCATGCCGGAAATCACACCGCTGGTCAACGGAATTACAGGAAGCAGTCCTGTTGCTGGGCGTTGGAGGCGTGATGGCCTTGCTATACTTCTTAGTCAATTCAGTTGATGCCCTACAACCCTTAGTGGATTCTGTGCCCAAATTCATCGGGAAGCGCGCCGGGGCGATTATTGCACTGATATTGATCGGTCCCTTCTGGTTTATATTACACAAACGGATTAAGCCACCGTTGTTTGAAATGGACATTACAACGGGCGCGGTAGAATACAAATTCCGCGACGCCAAGTATGCGAGTAAATTTAAAAAACTCAATCAAAACGATACCGTACCGAGTGCACCCAATCCTGAAATGGATGACGACCAGAAAGAATTGACGGAAGCAGAACTTGATGAACCCACCCACAATCTTTCCGTGCTTCTAGGTCTAATTGGGATCATTGTGTTTGCATTTGGTGGTGTTGGTTGGTACGAGGACGGATTTTCTTCGCTGAATTTGTTTTTGACTGCCGGAGGACTGGGACTACTGGCTCTTTGTGTGCTGGTTGCAGTTCGCGTGCAACGCAAATTCAAGCGGGGTGAGAAACATTCTGGTATCCTGGAACGCCTCGCAATGGGGGTTCTGGCAGGCCTTCTTTTTATCCTGTTGATAGCGAAGTTAATCAAACTATTTATCGTGGATTAAGGGCGTGATCCATGCTAGTCATGAAGTTCAGCCCCCATATTTCCTTGCCCGGCGGCCCGGTGGTGGGGTCACGGAACTACGAACACATGAGCAGGGTGTGTGGGTGTGTAGCCGTTCTTCTCTTGTGTGAAAGTGCGTTATTCCGCACAATTCTACGCAATGGTTGTCCGGTTTTAGGAGCCAATGGCAATCTTAGGGGTGAGAGACGAACTAGTATCCGGATTAGGAAAAAACGAATGTCAGATTCCAGTTTTTTTGATCGGGTTTGGCGCATTGCTTATTGCGTTACAAACCTTCGCGTTTTGTTTTATTGGGAAAACCTCAGCCAAACGCCAACTCGCCCAGTTGCACGCACGCATCGCAAAGCTGGAGGCGAGTGGAACGGAGCCTGACGAGCCAGCAACCGACGAGTAGCCCCCCTATCTTCCTTGCCCGGCGGCCCGGTGGTGGGGTGGGAACTAAGAACACATGAGCAGGGGGTGGTGGGTGCGTGACTATGGATCGATCTAATACGACTTACGAACCTATCGTAAACCGTCCAAAACGCATTTGCTACATATCGATGTAAACGGAAGGTGGCAGTTACAGGGCAAATTCTGTGTTCGCGATGTGGACTGCTGAACCGGTGTTACGTGAGTGGTCGCGCCTGTCGCACGGACCGCTTCGCGCGAATTGAAATGTGACTCTGGGCAGTTAGTATCGATGATAACAATTGCACCTTTCGCATTGGCGCGGTTGGGATAAACATAGTTTATCAGCCGATGAATTATATGTATTAAATGCGCCCCCTCAATTGGAGTTGATGCGATGAAAAAAACGGCCCTAGCGATGTTGTTTGTGTGCCTTTCATTTTCGGTTGCCGAAGCGCAACTCATGTTTCAAGAATCCGTCAAATCTCGTGTTGCCGAATTCACTTCCGCGATTGTCTTCGATGGCGATTCACATGAACAACCATCCTCAAAATATCCGCGGCCAGACACGCATGCCCCGGGCCATTTAATGGGAGGACATCTTCATGGAATTGGCGAACAAATGATTGAGTATAAGTATATGAATATGTCCATGTCCGGATTACAGCAAGGAACAGATGATTTAGACGTCTCCCAAATCTTCAATGAGTATCCGGATTTAATGGTCTTGCCGCAAAAGATGAATATGGAAATGCATATGATCCATTACATGGTTGGTTGGAAGGAAAATATTACTCTCTACGTCATGCCAACGTGGGTGGTAAATACTATGGAAGTTACGCCATATATGGACAATATGGGAATGAAAATGGCGATGCCTAATCAACGTCGTACGAACAGTGGTTTTGGCGATCTTCCTTTTGGTGCATTATGGAAATTCAGCCACGACGAAGAGAACCGATCTGAATGGATGCTGAATATTGGGTTGTCGGCACCTACAGGAGATATTGACGGAAAAACCGCTAGTCCGATGAATCCAATGATGCAGGTTGAATTTCCTTATCCAATGCGGTTGGGAACGGGTAGTTGGATGGCTAGGCCCGGATTAACGTACCGGCGATATACTGACGACACCAGTTTGGGCGTACAACTACAGGCAGATATTGCATTTTCAAAAGGTGCCGGAGAATATGCCGCTAGTGATAAATATCGCTTAAGTGGATGGTTTAGTAAAATATTTAGTCAGGACAGAACATGGGCATATTCCCTTAGGATCGAAGGGACATGGGCGAGTGATTATCGCGGCGTGGATCCCCAGTTGGAAGTGATGCAGATGGGCGATTTAACCATGGCGCAGATGAACCCATCTGCAAACGGGAAATTCCAAGGTGGAAATTCGTTGTTTTTTGGATATGGAATTATCAAAACTTTAGTCGATGGAAGCCGAGTTAATCTGGAGATTACCCATCCGGTTTATCAAAATTTGAATGGTTTGCAAATGGGAACTGGCTCATCGATTGCAGCAAGTTGGTCAAAAGCATATTAAAAGCGTATTGGCATCTTTATATTTACATCCCCATTACTCAATGCCTTCTGTCGCTTATCCTGCTGCTGGAATCTCCATGCCATGCAGCCCTATTCTCCTTGCCCGGCGGCCCGGTGGTGGGGTCACGGAACTACGAACACCTGAGCAGGGGGTGGTGGGTAGTCGTTCTTCTCTTGTGTGAAAATGCGATTTTCCGCACAATTCTACTTAAAGGCTGTCCGGTTCTAGGGGCCCATGGCAATCTTAGGGGTGAGGATTCGTACGTAACCAGTTGCTGAGGACCAACTAAGTGACAGGCAAACCTAAAAACCAGTTTTGGACTATTTTTGTAAATGTAATTACGTTTCCGCCCGTTTCTTTCACGATCATCTGGATGATGCTGGTCTGCAATCAGGCATGAGGATTCATAGAACCTGGTGCGGATCTGGAATTGTACGATTTAGGACTGCACTATGTTTAGTATTTTTCATGAGCCAAAAAGATGCGCGCGGATAGCGGTAATCCTCACACGAAAAGGTTCGTGTCGAAACAGTTATCGAGCCAGAGAAACAAGAGTTTGTGTTAAATCAAGACTTCAGGGGGGGAATGCTTTGAAGAACGTCATCGTTGTTTTATTGTTATCGCTGTTGGTGGGGTGTGAAAAGAGCGAGCCGATAGCGGAGATTCGGCCCGATCGGGATACTGATATCGAATCAGCAGACAATTTGAGCAGGGCAGAGGCGGAATCGGATGATGGTCGAGAAACCGGGTCCGTGGTCACGGTAAGTCTGGTACAAATGAAAGAATGGGCGGAATCGTTATCTGAACCACCCGGCAATTTAACCCGCAATCTGACACATCGTCTGGAACCTGTGCATCCATTGGCTGCCGAGGAGCAGAAGATTACCTACCTTGGCTCAACAAGTGACTATCATTATTTCACTTATCCAAAACCCTATTACCGGGTTTCTCGCCGGGAATGGCCTGCACTGAAATCGGAATTTGGTGCTGTCATTGATGATCCGAAAGACCTCCCGCACCGTACGTTGTGGCTCAATAATGAGATGACACTTGATGTCGCTCATCCTCATTTCATCCCCTTTTTCTTTGAAAAGAAAAACTGTTTTGAATCGATCATAATCTCATCCTTAACGAATCCGGATAGACTGAAAATAACCGCCAGGATGCCTCACCAGTTATCAGACGCAGAAGGGTTGCCGGCGCTGAAAACCCTCATTGGGGTCCAGTTATTCCACCGTGAACTCCCCCCCTCAAACATTGCATATACGATTGACGGCCAGGTGTGCCAGATCGAATTTACGATTGAAGAAAAGTGGTTTAAAGAATCCCGGCTTGTCCTGGATTACTCGGATGGGCCACCGACAAGCGAGAGGTATGTTTTTGATTTGTCTGAATTTGTAATTGAAAAGGGTCGGGAAAACACCAGCATAGGTCCGTTTAGCGAATGGCCATCGCGTGACTCGACAGGAGGGATTCAGCTTCGTTACGGTTTTGTGCCCGGACAGCGAATGAATTACATGCTGCGTAATGAAATCGAAAAAGACATTGTAAATTTGAATCAAAAGACAACGATGAATCTGGACGTCTATTTTTATGTGACGGTGGACGCTGTTGAAGCGGATGGATCGGCCGTGATGACACAGCTTAATGACCGTTACACGTTTAAGTTGAAGAGACCGGATGGAACCATCATTTCTCATGCCGATTTTCTGGGTGATGAACGAGCTCTTCCTGAGTTGGAGGAACTGCGACAGGAATTCCGGACGTTGCAATCTGCTCATTGTACTTATCGGGTTACCCCATCCGGAGTCGTTCGTGATGTGCAACCGGCTTTCGGGCCTATTGGTTCCGTGGGCCTGTTGGAGCCTTCTATGCCGGCCGGTTTTACCCAGACTCAATTGGAACAGACGGCGATAGCTCTGTTTCATCCAATGCCCGAAGGTCCCGTAGAACCTGGTGCGACATGGAGTTACACCAGAAATGCAGATGATTTACAGCGGGAACGATTTTTTACGAAAACCTTCGTAGGTATCGCTGACGGTGACGGTCGCCAGAGTGTTGAAATTACCGAAACCGTCGTTACCAAGAAAGCAGGTTTCGTGAACCCGGCATCTGATGACAAGGTCGACGATGAATCATCAACATGGCAGGAGTATTTTGATCCGAAACTGGGTTGGCTGGTGTCCATGAACGATGTGACCGTCCGCAGGACAAAACAAAAGATTATGGGGATGGACGTGGAAACTAAAATTTCGACCAAAGTGTCCATCCAACTGCAGCCCGCCGTGGATACCCGCGCCCCGCGAATGCCTCTACGGATAAGGTAGCATTTCGGTGTTAAAGCATGACGCCACGGTTCCGAGCCTCCAGGAGAAGGTTCATCTGTAATTTGTGAAGGAGCTGGAGGCGAGTGCGACTGAGTCAGACGAGCCCGCTACCGACAAGTAGCCCCCCC
>JABJJO010000206.1 GCA_018660825.1 Planctomycetaceae bacterium
ATCAAAACAACATGTGTCGCCCCCCACAACACCGCCGCTTCGAGCGGGGCATTATGAGCGAACCCTCCATCAACTAACTCAATGCGGTCACCTTGATTGGGTACGTCCAACAACTCGTGTGCTGGAAACACAGGGTAAATGGAGCTAGAGCCAAGTACAATATTGAGTAACTGCTCGGGGTGACGTCGCATATCGACACCGCGAGTTTCATAGCGAGGTTGCGGTTGATCTTCGTTCGCGGCGAAAAAGAAATATAGATCGGATGGCAGGGAACTTCTATTTTTTGAGATGGCGGTCGCCGTTAGAACCAAATCCCGTTTAACTAAACCTTGGCTGATCAGATTTTCGCTTAATTGTTCTAGCTTCATAGCTGAGTTTCCAACGGCAACTGCATCGCTTGGAACGTCGCCAACTAATCCGGAAAACCCCTTGTATATTTCTTGGGTCATACCATCACCGGAAGACAAAGTCGCATGCCCCAAAAACATTACTCCCATTTGTAGCAGCGGTAACCCTAAGATGCCCAAGGTAAGCAACAACCCCGTCCTTAACCGTCTCAGTTTCTGAACTGCAGCACTCTGTCGTTTCAACCGCAGAATCCCCACAAAGCTTATCCCGCCGAATAGTAACAACGTGATAGCAGTGTACTGTCCGCCCAAGGATAACCACAACCAAAGGTGGTGCAACAGATGATTGTGTCCGAGCAGTGCCCAAGGTGTGAAGGGAATCAGCACCAATGCTAATTCAATACCTCCCAAAGCACTTATCCACTGCGCTGAGCGAATTCTACGTCGAGCAGGATCTCGCACAAGCAACCGCAGCAATGCGATCAATCCAGCAACTTGCAACAGTGCGATCCAAATACCAATATTGATACGAACGCCTCGAGACGGCAATACAATTTCACGCTGATCTAACTCCAGCCAAACTTCTTGCCACTTCTGCTGCCCTGCTTTATCAGCTGACATTTCCATCGAAACAGGAACAGCATTTATTGCACCACCGGAAGTGCCGACGACTAAGTCAATTGAAATATTCGTCTGATTGCGAGCATTAAGTTCAGCGATCGCACCCTCAATCTCAGAAACAGCGCCTACCTGATAAGCACATTTTGCTCCGCCGCCAGAAAGCACTAAAGCTAATCGAAATGGATTGTCCGCACTTCGTTGTCGGTATGCTTGGACAAGCATATTGCCGACACCCCGCATGTCTTTACGCAATAATTGGGATACCTCGATCCCAAGTCCTTTGGCACTCTGTCCTAATGCAACGTAGGGTTGCTTGCCCGACTCAAGTCGCTTAAAAGGCGAATTAATACTGCTAGCTATTTGGCGTTGGATAATTGCTGACAACTCATCAAAATGAGGGTAGTCCTGTCGCATCACCAACGCATCATGTGCAATCGGTCGCTGTGTTAATTCAGGAAACTCAATTTTTCGCAATTGACTCAACAACTGTGGCACTTTAACACTGGCATCATCCCAGACAAACCCAATCGTTGTCGTGCTGGAGGCACCGCTTGACTGGGCAAGTTCCTGTAATACTTGAGAATGCGAACCTAAATACCGCACGTCGGATTCTCCAATTTTAACTCCGATTTCCTGCAAGGCGAGGCGGGGGACAATACCACCAGACGCACTGCGGCGATCCACTAGCAACACGCGTAATTTTCCCTGCTGAGCCATAGCGGACAAATCCGCTGAAGAAGCAATCGTTGAATTGGTATTCGTAATACACACTGCCTGATACAGACCGTGGAAGCCTGCCAACTTACGATTCTCTGAAGCCCAGGGACCCGTCGCGGGTTGACTATCCAATGTCGCAATATATTCAAATTCGTTTGCATTTTGATCTAGTGCTCCTAACGCCGCAAAACCACCGCCCGTAACCAAAACAGCATCGATGCTGCCCTGCTTCATCCAATGTGCAATTTCGCTATAGGATCCCGTGGTCAGTTGAAACCGTATAGGAGGATTCATCGAAGCGGAGACTTGGTGCAACCATTGCTGAAACCTAGCGTGCTCGACGTGAAATTCTTCATATGCGACAACACCAACACGAAGCGTGATTGCTGGGGTCAGGGGACGTTGCTCGGCAAGGCCTGCTTGTTGTCCGTAAACGTTTAACGAACCGACATTTAAA
Source organism: Planctomycetaceae bacterium (assembly GCA_018660825.1). Taxonomy (GTDB): domain Bacteria; phylum Planctomycetota; class Planctomycetia; order Pirellulales; family Pirellulaceae; genus UBA721. The sequence goes on from JABJJO010000206.1 coordinate 2,143, forward strand.
CAACAAACCAACAACCAACCGGCAAGAGGAGGACACGAACGCAACCACATATCAAACCTCCCAACAAGTTTTCATCAGCTAAACAATTGATAAATGGGATCACCACCAGTCATCGTCGCTTCGATTTCCCGTGGTATACCTTGCTGTAACCGTAATTTCCCCGTGTCAAACAACGTATTCATAATTGTTGCTAACACCTGTTGGCTAGAAACGTGATCTGAAATCGGTTCACCACCATGGGGATCCGATTGCCCAATGACTTGCCCCATCTTCAAACCGCCGCCCACAAATACGAGCGGACATAAATTACCCCAATGGTCTCGGCCACCATTTTTGTTGATTCGGGGTGTCCTGCCGAACTCACCAGTCATCACCAGCAATACATCATCTGCCATACCGCGTTGGTAGATATCCTCGATAAATGCGGAGACCGCCTTATCGACCGCTGGTGTTAACGTATTGAGACCATCTCGCATTGTGAATTCTTTACCGCCCCCGTGCATATCCCAACCACCGCAGGTAACGGTGACATATCCACAACCGGCTTCAACTAATCGCCGCGCCATCAATAGTTGACGCCCCAAGGCAATTGGCGAAAATTGCTTAGCGTACGAATTACGTGCTTGGGCTCCCGAAGTTGGTCCCATTTCACCAGTATCGTAGGCCGCTAACACCGCTGGGTCTTCACGTTCTAAGTCAAAGGCCATCGATACACCGCGGGTTAATACATTGAATGCTTGCTCTTGAAATCGATCCTGGCCTTGCAACTCTCGCGCGGTGTCAACTTGGCGTTTCAACTTGTCGAGCGCTCCAAGTAATCCCTTACGATCACCGAGTCGTTCCGGCTCCAATAGTAATTTCATATTATCAATCAAAGTGCTGCCACCACCTAAATTAAAGGGCTTGTAAGCGGAAGGCAACGTCCCGACTTGAGAAACTCGATCAACCGACGCATAGATACCTTTAAAATCTTTACCTACTCCGGCCGCAGTGATCAGTGCATTACGTGGCATTCCGGTTTCAGGATTAGATAACCCCGCGGCCCGCGCATACAAGGCTCCCATCATCGCACCAGTCGGATTACCGCCTGCCATGACATGATAGGCCGCTGGGCCATGTGAACTGATTCCGTGGCGATAGGAACGAACGATTGCCATCCGATGTGCTTGTTTGGCGAGCAAAGGCAATTGGCTGCCAAACTGCACCCCCGAAATTGTCGTGGGCGTTGCGCCAAAGATACTGCGAATCTCCGCAGGAGCATGCGGCTTAGGGTCAAACAACTCGAATTGCGTTGGTCCACCTTGAAAATTCAAAAACACGACTGATTTGTTCTTCAAAACCCCACTGGCAGTGGATTGGGCTCGCAATAAATCCGGCAGGGTTAACCCGCACAGACCGAGTGTACCAACAGACAACAATTCACGACGTCCGTATTTTTCCCCCGCCAATAGCTGCAACACGCCAATTCCCTCGACTGTATTAATTCACTCGCATCTCTATTTCTACGCTCCTATTGTAGCATTTTAAGATAGTTTCGCACATACAAATTTGATAAGCCCGCGCGTTCATTCGTATTCATTTGTGGACCCGTTTGGTATAATCGCACCATCGACTTACAAATAGGACTTGCGTCCAACAAACAAACTCACTGGATTCCTACGCACCATGACATCCCCTGAAAATCCCGCCTTCAGCACTTTTGCCAGTGGCGTAACCACCGAAACAGCATTTGACGTGCTCGCAATTGCAAAACAACTGAAAACCCAAGGCAAAACGGTCATCGAATTGGAAATTGGTGATAGCCCATTTCCCTCCACAACAAATGGAGTCGCCGCGGGGATTCAAGCGATAAAGGACGATCAGTGTCATTATGGCCCGTCGATCGGTATCCCTGACTTTCGCGCTGCCGTTGCCGAATATGTTAACGACGAATATGGTTTAGATGTACTCGCTGAAAACGTAACCGCCGGTCCCGGCGCCAAGATTTTTGAGACTTTATTTTGCGAAGCATTTATTGATCCTGACGATGGAGTCCTCGTTTTCAGCCCCTACTTCCCGACCTATCCTCCAAATATCGAACGTCGCGGCGGGCGAATTGTCTATTCAGAATTGAGGCAGGAAAATGCCTTCCGTCCCAACATTCAAGATGTCGCTGACTTTGTGAATTCAGATTCAAAACCTAAAGCTATTTTCCTTAACAGCCCACATAACCCCACCGGTGGAGTCACCACTGAAGAAGATTTGGCCGCAATAGCCAATTTGATCCGAGGTAAAAACATTGTCGTTTTCTCGGATGAACCCTACGACCAAATGGCGTGGCAAGGTCAACACCATTCGCTGCTAGCTCAACCAGGCATGCTCGACCAATGTTTGGCCTGCTATACCTTTAGTAAGTCATTCAGCATGAGTGGTTGGCGATTGGGTTATGCGGTAGGCAGCAAACGCATGATCGACATGATTGCCAAACTTACCAACAGTACGTTGTCTTGCGTCCCCCCGTTTGTGCAAATAGCAGGTGCTGCGGCGTTGCGTAACGACCGCAGGGAACGCGATGATACCATGGCTGTTTTTCAGGAACGAGTCGTTTCACTGGCAACCAAACTGAATGAACTTGACGGCGTTGAGTGTCTTATTCCCGGTGGCACGTTTTATGTCTTTCCCAACGTCTCAGAGATATGTAATCGCCACGACATTACGTCGCACGGCCTAGCAATGTATCTGTTGACTGCTGCCGATGACGATTTCGGTGTCGCCTGCTTAGGTGGTGAATGTTTTGGTGCTGCCGGTCATGGTTTCCTTAGATTTAGTACGGCCGAACCCCCTGAGTTGATTGAACAAGCGTTCGAGTTTCTGCCCAACGCGTGGAATCAAGTCGAAAAGATAAAACAATTCGTCAACGATAATCCAAAATTCAAGTTAGAATCACCGTATTGATTTCTATCTCGTTGATATCCTTGGTCATGCTGTAAACTGTATCCAAACCCTCCACTTTGAAGAATTTTTTCCTGCATGACTGACATCACCAATATAGCTAAGAGAATTATCGATAATGTTGAGTTGGTTATCGTTGGTAAACGACCACAACTCATTCTGTCAATTGTCTCGTGGTTGTGTGAAGGGCATATTTTATTGGAGGATGTCCCAGGAGTCGCCAAAACAATTCTGGCCCGCGCATTTGCTCGCAGTGTCGGATGTAAATTTAAGCGAATCCAATGTACGCCCGACCTCCTGCCGACCGACGTTACCGGCGCGTCGATTTTCAACCCTAAAACAACGGAATTTGAATTTCGACCAGGTCCCATTTTTGGACAACTGATTCTCGCCGATGAAATCAACCGTGCAACCCCTCGAACTCAAGCCGCTTTGCTTGAAGCCATGGCCGAATCGAGAGTAACTGTCGATGGTGTTTCACATGAACTGCCACCACCGTTTCTAGTCATTGCGACCCAAAACCCAGTCGACCACGAAGGCACGTTTCCGCTTCCAGAAGCTCAACTTGACCGTTTTCTAATGAAGATGCAACTTGGATATCCTAGTATGGATGATGAGTTGAAAATGCTCGAGATGTTACAACATGAACACCCACTGGATAGAATATCACCCGTCGTTTCTGCGGAAGAACTAGTGGCTTGCCAAACCGCTGTTCGCAACGTACACGTTGATTCGAAGGTCAGGCAGTATCTCGTGGAAATCATTCACGCCACCAGAGATTGCGAAGATTTAGGACTCGGTGCCAGTCCTCGAGGGTCGATTGCCTTGTTTCGCACTTGCCAAGCGCTTGCTGCAATGCGAGGCCGCGACTATGTACAACCTGATGACCTCAAATTTATCGTTTCCCCGGTACTGGCGCATCGTGTCATCCTCACACCTGATGCCCGCTTGCGTAAAATTACAGCCGAGCATGTAATCAATGAAATCGTTGCTGAAATTGCCGTGCCCACCATGGCTCAAAATGGCTGAGATTCTATGAATTGGAAATGGATTATTGCTGCCCTCGGAATCCTCGCAGCTGCGTTCCTAATTCAGTCCGATTTACTGGCCTATGCAATGTACACTCTATTGACGATTATCGTCGTCAGTCGTTTTTTGACTAACCGCTGGGTTCAGGCACTACAAGTCGAACGTTCTTGTTCTAAGCTGGTTGCGAACATCAATGATCATATCGGAGTCTCCTTGGAACTCGTCAACACGGGTGCATTACCTATTCCTTGGGTATTACTCGAAGATGCACTTCCAACGCGGGCCTTATTGTATGATCCGCCAAGTTTAGATGTACAGGATAGCCGCGTTAAACTAACGATGCTGCGACCAAACCAAAATAAGCAATTGCAGTATTCCTTCATCTGCAACCGTCGAGGTTACTATCAACTCGGTCCTACAGTACTTGAAACCGGCGATTTGTTCGGACTGCATCGTCGCTATCAAATCGCCGCAGCACCACAGTTTCTTACCGTCTATCCTCGCATTGTCCCCCTTGACGGATATGACCTTGCCTCACGTCGACCCATTGGCGAAATTAAAATGACACACCGTCTCTTTGAAGACCCAACGAGAATTGCCGGAGTCCGAGCGTATCAAGACGGTGATCCATTGAATCGTATTCACTGGCGTGCTACGGCTCGAACGGGGCAATTACATAGCAAAATCTATGAAGCATCATCGGTTGCCGGCGTAACGATCATGATGGAGTTCCGCCGAGAGGCCTATCCCCAAGACAGTGAGCCATTCCGATCAGAATTGGCTGTCACCGCAGCAACGTCGATCGCCAATGCTGTACAAGTCATGGGGCAACAAGTAGGGCTCATTACCAATGGCCGGGATGCCGCCGATAGAATTCGCGTAGAAGGTTGGGAGGGAAAACCTGTCGCACTGGAAACTCGCTCGGCAGCCCACGCTGCAGCAGAAATCGACGAGAAAAATGACCGCCTACAACCAGTACAAATTCCGACGCGTCGAGACAGCGAACAATTTCATCGAATCCGTGAAACGCTCGCAAGGGTTGAACTTACAGACGGATTGACCTTCCCACAACTCGTCATCGAAATGCAATCTCGAATACCGCGCGACGCAACCGTTTTAGCAATTATCCCTAGTAACAACGACCAAACAACCATCTCACTGCAAAATATGGCACGCCGTGGTTTTGCCGTTTCGGTAATGGTTAACGTTTTTGATCCCATTGACTATGCGCTGATTTCAAGCCCTCTCATCTCAGCCGGAATAGAAACCTATCACTTACGCGATGAAGAATCCATCGTTCACGTTTGCCGAAAACAAGTCGTCCGTTTATAGAAACCTCACCTGTTCATTACTCAAGATTTCCTCTCATGGCTACACTTAGAAAAACAACTGTCGATTATATGGTCATTGCGATCAGTCCGATTCTTGTTGCCGCTATGGTGTCTAGCCTCGCTTTATTCTTATCCGCAGTATTTCATCCAAGCCCGTTTGAAACCCGTATCAACTTCGTCATCATCCTCTATTCGATAGCAACCGTTGGGATTGCGCGAATTTCCATTGAGGAAGGTAAAGACAAGGCTGTACTTTATGCGATCCCATTGGCACTTGTTACATTCATTGCGTTTTCTGTCTTTAGCCCCGCCACCGGACCGCTATTTTATCTCGCACCGTTGGTCCGCATTGGAATAATCGCCGTCACTTGGTGGTCCGCACACAAACTGACATGGGATTCTACAGTTATCTTTGATCATGAAGACTCCAGTGGACAAGGTTTGCTGCAAAAGGTGGGTCTCGATAAAGATACCCGCGACCCCTCCGACCGAGAGTCTGTAACTATTGCCACTAACAACGGAAGTACGTGGTTCGAACGCTGGAAGGTTAATCGTAAAAAACCACACACTCCCGGCGTTTGGGTCGTATATTATTCCTTGGCTGCGCTGCCACTATTCGGACTAGGGCAGACATTCATCCAAGTAGGACATCAACAACTCAGAACGTTTTGCTTTCAACTGGGATGTGTCTACGTCGGCAGCGGTTTAGGATTGCTGATGACAACAAGTTTCTTGGGGTTGCGGAGATACCTCCGACATCGAGATGTCGAAATGCCACAAGCCATGGCAAACATGTGGCTGACTGTGGGATCCATCATGATCGGGATTCTTATGGTGGGTGCATTAATCCTGCCAAGACCCGGTAACGGCCCATCACTCAAATTCTTAACTGATGTCTTTGACAGCAATGATTACGAAACCTCTGAACACGCTATCGGCAACGACGGACTTGAGTCGGGCCCAAGTGGCAACCAATCATCGGTTGAAAATAGTGAACAACGTAGTGGCGCAGGGGAGCCCCCAGAGGCAGGTGGTGATAACAGTGAGTCAGGTGGCGGTAAGCAAGGAGAAGGGGAACAAGCGGGTAACAATGCCGCTGGAGCCGAGCAAGGAACTGAGCAAGGAACTGAGCAAGGAACTGAGCAAGGAACTGAGCAAGGAACCGAGCAAGGAACTGAGCAAGGAGCCGAGCAAGGAACTGAGCAAGGAACTGAGCAAGGAACTGAGCAAGGAGCCGAGCAAGGAACTGAGCAAGGAGCCGAGCAAGGAGAAGGGGAACAAGCGGGTAACAATGCCGCCGCCGGCGAGCAAGGAGAAGGAGAACAAGCAGGGGAAGTCGATGACAGTCAACCGGAG
>JABJJO010000207.1 GCA_018660825.1 Planctomycetaceae bacterium
GCACAAGCGCTAGTGGATATGGGTGTCGACATTATCGAAGCTGGCTTTCCAATCGCCTCGCCAGGTGACTTTAAAGCAGTTAGTGAAATATCGCGTACGATGCATGGAGCAACTATTTGTGGACTTGCTAGATGTAGTGACAAGGATATTGATCGAGCATGGGAGGCGTTGAAACATGCGGAGAAGAGTCGGATTCATGTCTTCTTAGCAACTAGTGCAATTCACCGTGAGTTCAAGTTAAAAATGACTCGAGAAGAGATCATCCGCCGCGCTGTCGAGGGAGTGCGCCGTGCTGTTGAGTATTGTGATGATGTTGAATTCTCGCCCGAAGATGCTGCACGGACAGAACACGATTTTTTGTGTGAAGTTGTCGAAGCAGCAATTGCAGCAGGAGCAACGACTGTGAATATTCCGGATACGGTCGGCTATGCTACGCCAGATCAAATGGGAGCAACGATCAAGATGTTATGTGATCGAGTGCCAAATATTGACAAAGCCGTAATCAGTGTTCATTGCCATAACGATTTAGGTTTAGCTGTCGCAAATAGTCTAGCGGCGATCGAGAATGGTGCTGGGCAGATTGAATGTACTATCAACGGAATCGGCGAGCGTGCCGGCAATTGCTCGCTCGAAGAAGTCGTCATGGCACTGAACACCCGTGCCGATATCTACAACTGTGAAACGAATATAAACACTCCTCGCTTGGTACCTTTGAGCCGATTACTATCGTCCATTACCGGACTCCAAGTCCAACGTAATAAAGCAATCGTGGGACGTAATGCTTTTGCACATGAAGCGGGTATTCATCAGGACGGAATGTTAAAAGAACGTACGACGTATGAAATCATGCGACCAGAGGACGTAGGCTTAGCCAAAACAGATTTAGTGCTGGGGAAACACTCAGGGCGAGCGGCATTAGGGGATCGAGCGAGAGAGTTAGGCTATCATTTGTCGGGCGAACAATTGCAGGAAGTGTTTGTTGAGTTCAAAAAACTAGCCGATAAGAAAAAAGACATCTATGACGGTGATATTCACGCACTGATACAGCAAGAAATCTTAGGTGAAATAGAAGGCACCTGGCAGTTGGTAAGATTTCAGGTCCGTTCTGCGTCAGGTGAAACGCCATGTTGCGAGATTACGTTGCGTAAAGATGGTAAGGAGTTCACACAAGAGGTTGCCGATGGCGATGGCCCCGTGGATGCTGCATTTTGGGCCGTTGAAAAAATTACTGGGCTCGAGATAACATGTAAGAATTACCGAGTGCGGAGTGCCACATTAGGCCGAGATGCAATTGGTGAAGTGCTCGTGGAAATTGAACATAACAACAAAAGTTACCGCGGTCGAGGCACTTCCACCGACACGGTAGAATCAACTATTCACGCCATCCTCGATGCCGTTAACCGCATCGTCGCACAATGCACTGCCTAACACAAACCCCACGACTAAATGACGTTGCCTCAAAATTCGGATAAATGGTACATTATCCGCTGAAATAATCCAGTACGGAAGCCATTCTGAGGTTCAGCAGGTCTTTGTCTAAAGTCACATCAAAGCGACATTATCGACACGATATTGACGGGCTCCGCGCAGTTGCCGTGCTTAGCGTTCTCTTATTCCACCTCGACCTAGGGTTCTCCGGTGGATATGTTGGAGTTGATGTTTTTTTTGTCATTTCTGGCTATTTGATAACAGGATTGATTCTCAAAGCCCAATCCGAAGATCGCTTTAGCTTAAAACAATTTTGGGTTCGTCGTATTCGTCGCCTCGTTCCTGCTGTAACGGCAATGCTGCTTGTCGTTTTGGTACTCGGATTCACATACCTACTGCCAGCGGATTTAGACCAACTTGGGGGAACAGCGATTGCTCAGATCTTGCTCGTTTCGAATATATACTTCGCAAACTCTTTTGACTACTTTGCCGGTCCAGCGGAACTGCGACCACTACTACACACTTGGTCATTAGCAGTTGAAGAACAATTCTATCTACTGTTTCCACTCCTACTGTTATTATGTCGTCGCTTCACAAAACGTAAATTAGCAATCACCTTTGGACTATTAGCCATTGCCTCGTTTGTCTTGAGTATGTGGTGTCTTGACAATTATCCTACGGCAGCATTCTTCATTTTACCAACTCGTGCCTGGGAATTACTCCTCGGCGCCCTGCTTGTACTCGTGCCAGTCGGAGTGCACAGCGGCAATCAAAAAACGACACGGTACCCATTTTCTAACGAGTTGATTTCCGCGCTGGCCGCGTTTGCATTAGTTATCACTTTTTTTTGGTATGACCCGTCAACGCCATTTCCCGGCCCCACAGCGCTACTTCCCTGTCTTGCCACCGCGTTGCTCATTTACTTCAATATCCGTCAACCAAATCATGCAACCGCGGCCACAAGAGAACTAGGCGTTGACAGAACCGCCATCGGAAATCTACTCAGTCTTCAACCACTCACGTACATCGGTCGTATTTCCTATTCGCTTTATCTGTGGCACTGGCCCATTATTGTATTCATGAAATATGAAAATGGTTTGCGGCTTTCATCGCCGCTGACGGGAATTGCCATCGGGGCCAGTTTTCTTGCGGCAGCAGTATCGTATCATTGGATTGAAACGCCGTTTCGCCTTGGCCGTATTTTAAAAACCCAACGGCGGTTAATCCTTGGCACTTCCTTGGCTTCGTTTCTGTTATTGATCACGTCGATTATCTATAGCGAGAAAGGAGGTCTAGCAAATCGCTGGCACAACGACGTTCAATTACTACTGAATACAACAGACTACCACATTTCAAAACAATACTCAGCCCGTTTCCTCGCAGCGGCTGAAACGGACTCACTACCGTCCCTAGGAGTGACCCCCTCGGATGCACAACCAGCTTCTTTTTTGCTGTGGGGTGACAGCCATGCCGCGTCTATCGCTGAAACCTGTAATCGATTAGCTCGCGAATATGGCGTATCAGGTTATGTCGCTGCTAAGGCCAATACCATTCCAATCCTCAACGTCTACCGTCCTCGTCACCGTGAGTCGATTGTATGGAACAATGATGTGCTAGATTTCGTGCGGCGGCATCAGATTAAATATGTCTTATTAGTAAGTCGCTGGGCAGGTAATATTGAAGTACATACCAGCGGCTTAACTAGCTTCCTGATTACCGACGACCCTCGATCACCCCGAACTCCTGCGACAGCTCAGCAAGCATTCCAGCGAAACCTAAGAACATCCATCGCTAAGCTTAAACAACTAGGAGTCCAAGTGTGGGTAATGCAACAAGTACCACTACAGACGCATGACCCAATTCATAAGTTAGTAGCGGGGATCAAGATACAAGCAACCGAGATTCCGCGCGGGGTTGCGTTGAGTGAGCATCGCGAGCGGCAAAAGAATGTTAACCGTATTTTGAGTTCCATTCATTCTGGAAATTACCATCTACTAGACCCAACTGATTATTTTTATGACGGTTCGGAAAATGCTAATATCGGAAGTATTGGTGAACTGAATGTGTCGTATTACCGAGATTTGAATCACATTACATTTGCTGGAAGCGAATCGATATTGCGTCCCTTATTAGATACGATGTTTCAAGCGATATCGTCGCCCAACTCACCGGTAAACATCGCCATTGAACCGACAATCGACGTCCGTTGAATATCTTTTGGATAAGCGGGGGAAATTTGAGCACTACTTGGCGAGAGTAGCTAAGAGTGTTACACTTTGAAACAGTCAGACGACGTATATCAGGGCGGTTAGCTCAGC